>DMQJ01000364.1 GCA_003455715.1 Acidimicrobiaceae bacterium
CCGGGGCGCGAGTGGCCACTCGGGGCCCGGCCAGCACGGGCCGTGGCGCCGGAGTCGGTCCAGTCTCGCCCGCCTCTTGATGCACGCTCCTATGGCGTCGTGCCAGGCACCACCCTCAGCAGGTCTCGTCGCAGCGCGGCTGGGTCGGCGTCGATGCCGCGGGCGCTGAACCACGCGCAGATGTTCTCGCAGTCGCGGGAGAGGAACTGGAAGCCCTGCGGATTGCCGACGAGATCGACGGCCTGCGGGAGGTCGATGAGCATCAGTCGGCCATCGTGCACCAACAGGTTGTAGGCCGACAGGTCGCCGTGGGTGTAGCCCTGATCGGCCAGCACCAGCAGCGCCGTCCGGAGTTGCCCGAAGAGGTCGGCCGCTTCCGTGGGAGTGGGCCGGAGTTGCGCGAGGCGCGGCGCGGCCGTGCCGTCGGGGGTGCCCAGAAACTCCATCATCAACTCGTTGCCGTAGAGCTGAACGGGGTACGGAACGGCAGCGCCCGCCGACCACAACGTGCTGAGCACATGGAACTCGGCGATGGCCCACTGCTGAGCGATCACCTCCCGGCCGAAGGCGGTGCGGGTCTCGATGGCGCGCATCTCGCGGCTCTTGCGGACGCGCCTGCCTTCCAGGTATCCGCTGTCGCGATGAAACAGTCGGTGCTGGGCGTCTCGGTATCGCTTCACCGCCATGAGCACGGACTGTTCGCCGTGGGCTCGGCGCACCAGCGAGACGTCGGCTTCCTTTCCCGACTTGAGCACGCCGAGGTCGTCGTCAATCGCCGCAGGAGAGGCGATGACCCACGCAGGAAGGGGCGCGGGGCCATGACTGCTGTCGGCATAGGTGCTCCACGACGGCTCGTCGCCATCGCTCTCGCCGTCTGCGTCGGCAGCGAAGTCGTGGGTGCGGGCGCTCGATCGAGCGCGGTGGATGGGGTCGGGTTCGTAGTTGTCGTCGTCGAAGCGGCGACGGGTGCGCTGGGGCACGGTGGATCTCCTCGGTCGGATGCTGCAGAGAACGGCGCATCGACCGGGGTGGTCAGGCGATGCGCAGGAAAGCGGGGGCGCGGAACACGAAGGCGACAGTCATCTGCTGGCCCTCCTTTGCTCACGCGCCTGCGGCGCTTCCGACACGACAGCTGAACGGTACCCGTACCGATGCGAGCGGCGCCACCCATTTCCTGCGACCATGTCATGCCGCCACCGGCGAAGGCCCGGTAGTGGCATGACACGGTGGGGCGGCGGGGCGGTAGGTTCGGGGTTGTGACCCTGGATCGAATCTGGAACGGATGGCGCGCCCAGTACGTGAACGAACTCGGGGATCGGCCACCGGTCAGCGGCAGCGTGTTCACGCAGATCCTGCAGTCGGGGCTCGCTGACACCGAGACCCACATCGTGCATCGGGGCACGCTTGTGTTCGCCATCCTCAACGCCTTCCCGTATACGTCCGGGCACTGCATGGTGCTGCCGTACCGCGAGGTCGGAGCGCTGGAAGACCTCACCGATGCGGAGGCTGCGGAGTTGTGGCCCACGGTTACCGCAGCGGTCGTCGCGGTGAAGACGGCGTATCGGCCCGGAGGGGTCAACGTCGGCATCAACCTTGGCCGGCCTGCGGGTGGGTCGGTGAGCGAGCACTTGCATGTACACGTTGTGCCGCGGTGGAGTGGCGACGCCAACTTCATGACTGCGGTGGCCGAAGCGCGCACGCTTCCCGAGCCGCTGTCGATGTCAGCTGACAAGCTGCGGGCTGCCTGGCCCACGTGAGCCCGTCCGGCCAGGTCGGTGCGGCGCCTGCAGTACATTCCGCACTGGACGGAACGGGAGGGGCATCATGACCATGGTGTACGAGGCGCCGGGTGTCGGGCACTGGGCGCTCGACAAGTCGCACCTGCCGGTCGGCTGCACGCCACTGGTGCAGGGCATCATGACCGCGTCCGAACCGGTCGGCATGCGCCGTGTCTTCCGCGACCTGGGGGCGCCACTCGATACGTTGGATGTCGCCTTCGTCGAAGGCGCGATGTACACACGGGTGCGGCCGCTGGTGTCGCCTGATCGAGTTCCGTCGCGTCCACCGCCTCGCTGGGTCCTCAAACTGGCGGTCCGTCTCCACCCGGAGATGCGTCGGCGCAATCGCACGGCCGCCCGTGTGCAGGTGGAGGAGCCGTGGAACCGGGTGATCGCCGACTGGCACCGACAGACCAAACCACAGGTGGTGGCGGCAAATCTCGCCCTCCAGGAGGTCGACCTCTCTGCGGTCGACGACGCGGCACTGCTGCAACATGCGCGCGACTGCTACGCCAATGCCGTTCGGCATTGGGAGTTGCACTTCTGGCTGCACGGTTACGACCTGGGCCCGCTCGGTCGCTACCTGTACGAGGCCGAGCAGTGGGGCGTGGCCCCAGACGAACTGCTCTCCTTGCTGGAGGGAGCGTCACCATCCACCACTGCGCCGCGCCACCAGTGCGTCGCCATTCGACAGAAGGTGGAGGCGGCTGGAGCGATGCCGCACACCCTCGAGCAGTTGCGTGCTGTCTCGCCGGAGGTGGCGGCAGCGGTCGATGAGTACATGCGCGAGCGGCAGTGGGTGCTGTTCTCGCGCTACGACCTCGACGGCGTCACCCTGGGCGAGCGGCCCGACCTGGTGTTCGCAAGCATCATGTCGGCCGAGGTGCACGACACCAGCGAAGCCGTTGCGGCTCGCACCGACAAGGTTCGTCAGTCGGTGCCCGCTGCGCATCGCGAACGCTTCGACACCCTCCTCCGCCAAGCACGCGACGCGATGGACCTTCGTGACGACAACGGGCCCACCACCGCCGAGTGGCCGGCAGGGTTGCTGCGCCGAGCGCTGCTGGCAGTTGGCGAACGCCGCGTCGCGGATGGAGCGTGGGCGGATCGCGCGTTGGCGTTGGAGATCACCCCCGACGAGTTGCACACGACGACGCACTTGAATGCCCTGCCGGCGGCCGACGAGCTACTGCAACGTCGTCAACGACGGGCGGCCCAGCGGGCAGCCGACCCGCCGCCCACCCTCGGGCCAGCGGAGCCCCCGCCGCCCGATGGGGTGTTGCCGGAAGCACTCGACCTGATGGTGCAGATGACCCAGACGGTGCTGCGCTACCTCGGCATGGACGGCGCCGAGACCCACGGTGGGCTGAGCGGTTCGGGCATTGGCTCGCGGTCAGCCAGCGGAGTGGCCTGCGTGGCCGACTCGCCCGAGGATGCCCTCGACCGACTGGAGCCGGGAGGCGTGCTGGTGGTGGCCTCCACCACGCCCGCCTACAACCTGGTGCTTGCACTGGCTGGCGCTGTGGTCACCGCTGAGGGCGGGCCGATGAGCCACGCGGCAGTGCTGGCCCGCGAGTTGGGCATCCCGGCTGTGGTGGGTGCCCGTCGGGCGCTGTTCGACATTCCCGACGGCGCCACGGTGGAGGTCGATCCCGTGGCCGGAGAGGTCCGCCTGGTGCGCTGAACCGAGGAGTGCGCGACACTGCGCTCATGCGCGCTGTCGTCCTGCATCTCCACGGAGGCCCTGACGTTCTCACCATCGACGAGGTAGCCGACCCTGTGCCGGGGCCCGACGAGGTGGTGGTCGACGTCGTCGCTACGGCGCTCAATCGCGCCGACCTGTTGCAGCGGATGGGGCTGTATCCCGACCCGCGAGGCGTCACCCCGGAGATCCCCGGGCTCGAGTTCGCCGGGGTCGTCGCAGAGATCGGGGCTCGGGTGTCGATGTGGAAGCCAGGCGACCGCGTGATGGGAATCGAGGCAGGGGGCGCTCACGCCGAACGCATCGTCACCCACGAGCGCCAACTCCTCCGTGTCCCTGACGGGCTCGACTTCGTGGAGGCTGCAGCCATCCCGGAGGTGTTCCTCACAGCGTGGGACGCGCTCGTGCTGCAGGGTGGGCTCACCAGCGGCCGGTGGGCGCTCGTGCATGCAGGGGCGAGCGGAGTGGGTACCGCGGCCATTCAGTTAGCGGTGGCGCTGGGTGCTCGCGTGGCGGTGACGTGCTCGGCCGGAAAGGCGGAGGTGTGTCGTTCACTCGGTGCCCATCTGGTGCTTGAGCGCTCACCGCACAACTGGCTGGCTGACGCTCAGTCGGCAGTGCCGAGTGGCTTCCACACGGTGCTCGACGTGATCGGCGGCGAGGAGGTCGACCGCAACCTGCAGGCGGTTGCGACCCGCGGCACCATCGTGCAAGTGGGGCTGATGGGTGGTGGCGCTACCTCCGTGAACGTTGGCCTGCTGCTGGGCAAGCGAGCGACCTGGGTGGGCACGACGTTGCGCAACCGCCCACTTGAGGAGAAGGTAGCCGTGTGCCGACGGTTCGCGACCGAGGTGCTGCCCCTGTTCGATGACGGACGGCTCCGGCCGGTGGTGGACAGCGTGTACTCGATGGAGCAGATCGCCGACGCGCACCGTCACATGGAGGCCAACGCCAACGCAGGCAAAATCGTGATCAGCGTGCGGTGATGGGGGTGTAGTCGCGGGCTTCCACGCCCGTGTACCACTGACGTGGACGGCTGATCTTCTGATCCTTGTCGCCCAGCAGTTCCTGCCAGTGCGCCAGCCAGCCGACGGTGCGGGGGATGGCGAACAGGACGGTGAACATGGCGGGGTCGAAGCCCATGGCCTGGTAGATGATGCCGGAGTAGAAGTCGACGTTGGGGTAGAGCTTGCGTTGCACGAAGTAGTCGTCTTCCAGCGCGATCTTCTCGAGTGCCATGGCGAGCTTGAAGAGCGGGTCGTTCTCCAGCCCCAGTGCGCTGAGTACTTCCTTGCAGGACTCCTGCATCAGCTTGGCACGCGGGTCGTAGTTCTTGTACACGCGGTGGCCGAAACCCATCAGCTTGATGCCGGAGTTCTTGTCCTTGACCTGGCTGATGAAATCACCGATCTTGTCGATGCCGCCCATGGCCTGGATCTCTTCGAGCATCTTGAGGCAGGCTTCGTTGGCGCCGCCATGTGCCGGACCCCACAGGCAGGCCACGCCCGCCGCAATCGCCGCGAACGGGTTGGTGCCGGAGCTGCCGCACAGGCGGACCGTGGATGTCGAGGCATTCTGTTCGTGGTCGGCGTGCAGGATGAAG
>DMQJ01000253.1 GCA_003455715.1 Acidimicrobiaceae bacterium
CGGGCTGCTCGGCGATGCCGGCGAGTTCATGCACCACGCCGGCCAGGGTGCCCAGCGGGCGAGCGGGTTCCTCACTGGCGAAGTCCGCGAGATCGCGTCGACGGCCGCCGATGTGTTGGGGGCCTCCACCGCTCAGCTCTCCAACGTGCTCACCGTGCTCGACAGTGTGGGAACCGCGCTCAGCCAGGTCCCCTTCCTCGACGATCTCGGGCAGATGATCACCAAGGGCCTCGAGGCAATTCGTGGCGTCACCGACAATGTGGAGGCCGTCTCGGGCCGGGTGCGGGCGCTCGGCGAGAAGCTCGGCGACGTGGGCTCCGACCTCGACCGGGTCGGCCACTCGCTCGTCAGCGGCGGCCAGCGGCTGGCCGACTTCGGCGGCAAGCCCGTGCAGAAGATCGCCCCGTTCGCGGGCCTGCCCCCGGTGAAGCCCAAGCCGATGAAGGTGAAACCGGTGAAGATCACCGTGTCGCGCCAGGCTGCTGCACGGCGAGCCAAGCTCAGCCCTGCCTGAGCCGACGCCATCCGGTTGCCCATGACCACCCCGGCCCGACCTCGCATCACCGACCCACAGCGGCGGGCTCGGGTGATGGTGCGGCATCGTCTCGCGGCGAGCACCCGCACCGACGACATCGCTGCCGTCGCCGAGTCCGTGGTGGCACTGCACAGCTCCGACCCAGCGTCCGTCTACCTCTCGGCATTCGCACGCATGGCGAACCCATCGGTCGATGCCGTGTCGCACGCGCTGTACGAGGCTCGATCGGTGGTGCGGCACCACGCCATGCGACGAACGGTGTGGGTGTTCACGCCGGAGGTTGGCCGCTGGGCGCACGCGGCCTGCACCGAAGCCATCGCAGCCAAGGAGTGGAACCAGCTGCGGGCATGGGTGGCGCGCAGCGGCATCGACGAACCCGGCGCATGGCTCGACGGGGTCACCACGCAGGTGCTCGCGGCGCTCCACGAGCGCGGACCGCTCAGCGCCCGACAACTGGGCCGGGAGGTGCCCGAACTGACCCGCAAGATCGTGATCGGCACGGGCAACTACACAGGCGAAGCCTCGGCGCACACCCGTGTGCTGCAGAACTTGGGCTTCGACGCCCGCATCGTGCGCACCACCCCCACCGGCACGTGGTTGAGCAGCGAGTACCAGTGGCAGGTGATGGGCGACTGGCTCCTCGACGGACTCAGCGGGCTCGATCCGGCAGATGCCCGCACCCACCTGGTGCGCTGTTACCTCGATCGGTTCGGTCCGGTCACCCTCGACGACGTGCGGTGGTGGACCGGGCTCACCGCCGCAGCATCCAACGCCGCGCTGCGCACGCTCGATGCGGTCGAGGTCGACCTCGACGACGGCCGCACCGGTTGGGTGTTGCCCGACGACGTCCCGTCCACCGACGGCGACATCGGCGAGTTCGGCGACGACGTTGTGCTCCTGCCGAGCCTCGACCCGACGGCGATGGGGTGGAAGCACCGCTCGTGGTACCTCGGCGAGCACACCACCTTTCCGAGCGCCCTGTTCGACCGCAACGGCAACATCGGCCCCACGGTGTGGCACGCAGGGCGGATGATCGGCGGGTGGGGCCAACGCGCCGACGGCACGGTGGTGTACGAACTGCTCACCGCACCGCCACGGGGCATCAAGGGCGCAGCGGGACGAGCGGCCGAACGCCTGACGCAGCTGTTGGACGGCACCCGGGTCACCCTGCGGTTCCCCACGCCGCTGTGGCAGTCGCTCTCCACATGAGCCGCTTCTTTGTGAAGCATCACTGAAGTTTCGCTCCCTGTGTCGCAGGCATGCTTTATGGTTGTCGCCATGTCGACTTCCTCTCCCACTCCTGTCATCGCGCCCGCAACCGGGCGTCTCGGTGTCCTCACCGTCGGTCTCGGCGCCGTGGCCTCCACGCTCATCGCCGGCGTCGAACTCTCCAAGCGCGGGCAGGGCAAGCCCATCGGCGCGCTCACCCAGATGGGCACCATCCGCCTCGGTAAGCGCACCGACAACCGCAACCCGCTGATCAAGGACTTCGTGCCGCTGGCCGCACTCGACGACATCGTGTGGGGCGCGTGGGATGTGTACCCCGACGACGCCTATGTGTCGGCCAGCCGCGCCGGCGTGCTCGAGCAGGGCAAGCACATCGAAGCGATCAGCGATGCGCTGCGCGAAGTGCGCCCGATGCAGGCTGCATTCGAGCGCAAGTACGCCCGCAACCTCGATGGCGAGCACATCAAGCCCACCACCAGCAAGCGGGCCATGCTCAACGCCATCCGCGAAGACATCAACCGCTTCCGCGAGGAGAAGCAGGTCGATCGCGTGGTGATGATCTGGTGCGCGAGCACCGAGATCTTCATCGAGCCCGGCCCGGCACACATGAGCCTCGAGGCGTTCGAAGCCGCCATCGACGCCAACGACGAGACCGTCAGCCCCGCCCAGCTGTACGCCTACGCCGCGCTGCTGGAGAAGGTGCCGTTCGCCAACGGTGCCCCCAACCTGGCGGTCGACGCCCCGGTGCTGCGTCAGTTCGCCACCGAGCACGGCGTGGCCATCAGCGGCAAAGACTTCAAGACCGGCCAGACGCTGATGAAGACCGTGTTGGCCCCGATGCTGAAGGCTCGTGAGCTGGGCCTGAGCGGCTGGTACAGCACCAACATCCTCGGCAACCGCGACGGCGAGGTGCTCGACGCTCCGGAAAACTTCAAGACCAAGGAAGAGTCGAAGCTGGGCGTGTTGGAAGACATTCTGAAGCCGTCGCAGTTCCCCGACCTGTACGGCGACATCTTCCACAAGGTGTCGATCAACTACTACCCCCCGCGCGGCGACAACAAGGAGGGC
>DMQJ01000480.1:0-395 GCA_003455715.1 Acidimicrobiaceae bacterium
GTGTCGCTCGCGACGCGCACGCTCACCGTCGATGTGGCACCCGCGTCGGCCACGGTGCTGCCCGGGGCCGACACGTCGCTGGCCGTCACCGTCACCGACCACAACGGCCAACCCGTGCAGGGCGCCGAGTTGGCGGTCGTGGTGGTGGATGAGGCCGTGCTGGCCCTGTCGGGCTACACCCTGGCCGATCCGCTCGCCTCGTTCTACACCGGCACCTACAACAGTGTCGGTGGCAACTATGCCCGCAACCAGTTGCGCCTGCTCGACCCCGAGTTGCTCACCGGCCGCGCGAGTGGCGGCGACGACGAGGAGACCAGCGCGACCGAGGCCGCGTCGGAGACCACCACGGCCGGTGAACAGCCGTCGATAGCCCCCGGCGACAACTCCGCCGGCGG
>DMQJ01000480.1:600-1035 GCA_003455715.1 Acidimicrobiaceae bacterium
GAGGGTGCCGATGGCGACTTCACCGGCCAACCCGATGGCGCGCCGCCCATCACCGTGCGCTCACAGTTCGATGCGCTGGCGCTGTTCGAGCCGTCGGTCACCACCGACGCCAACGGACGGGTCACCGTGCCGTTCACCGCGCCCGACACACTCACCCGCTATCGGGTGATGGTGGTGGCCGTTGCCGGTGAGGATTCCTTCGGCAAGGGCGAGAGCAGCCTCACCGCTCAGCTGCCGCTCTCGGTGCGGCCGAGCGCTCCTCGCTTCGCCAACTACGGCGACACGTTCCAGCTGCCTGTGCTGGTGCAGAACCTGGGTGCGTCAGACGTCACCGTCGATGTGCTGCTCGAGACCTCCAACCTCGCCCCTGGTGAGCCCGTCGGCCAGACCGTCACGGTGCCGGCAGGCGATCGAGTCGAAGTCCGCTTCCCGGTG
>DMQJ01000480.1:1162-4735 GCA_003455715.1 Acidimicrobiaceae bacterium
CTCTTCCGATCTCGTTGCTGATCGGCCGCATGGGCTGGCAGGGGGCGAGTCGAAGTCCGCTTCCCGGTGGCCACCGACCAGGCAGGCACCGCCGCCTACCGAGTGGTGGTGGTGAGCGCCGACGACTCGCTGGCCGACGCAGCCGTCGGCAGCCTGCCGGTGTACACACCCGCCACGGCCGAGGCGTTCGCCACCTACGGTGTGCTCGACGACGGCGCGGTGGCCCAGCCACTGCTCACCCCCGACGGCGTCATCCCACAGTACGGTGGCTTGGAGATCACCACGTCGTCCACCTCGCTGCAGGCGCTCACCGACGCGGTGCTCTACATCACCCGCTACCGCTACGACTCCAGCGATGCCATGGCGTCGCGCATCATGTCGATCGCCGCGCTGCGAGAGGTGCTCGACGCGTTCGATGCAGAGGGTCTGCCCAGCGCGGCGGCGATGGACGAAGCGGTGACGCTCGACATCGAAGAGCTCGTCGGTCTGCAGCAATGGGATGGCGGCTGGGCCTGGTGGGGCCGCAACTTGCCGTCGCAGCCCTACCAGACGGTGCAGGTCACCCACGCGTTGCTGCTCGCCCGCGAGAACGGCTACCGGGTGCCGCAGGCCACGCTCGACATGGCGTTGCAGTACCTGGCCGACATCCGCTCGCACATCCCCGCCGAGTACGGGGAAGACGAACGCACGGCTATCCGGGCGTATGCGCTGTGGGTGTTGGCGTTGGCCGACATGCGCGACTTCGGTGCCGCCGAAGCCCTCTTCGCCGAACGTGGCGACGACATGCAGGCCGACGCGTTGGCGTGGATCTGGGGCTCGGTGAATGCCCCCGACGTGCGCATGCAGATCCGCCGGGCGCTCCTCAACCGGGTGGTGGAGACAGCGGGTACCGCCAACGTGCGCACGTCATACAGCGACGGCGCGTACCTAATCCTCCACAGCGACCGGCGCACCGACGGCATCGTGCTGCAGGCCCTCATCGACGAAGACCCGCAGAGCGACCTGATTCCGAAGATGGTCGCGGGCCTGCTCGCCCACCGGGTGCAGGGGAAGTGGGACGACATCCAGGAGAACTCGTTCATCCTCCTTGCGCTGCACCGCTACTTCGAAGCCTTCGAGGCCCAGACGCCCGACTTCGTGGCACGCGTGTGGCTGGGCAACCAGTTCGCTGGCTCGCACTCGTTCGAGGGCCGCGACACCGACCGGGTCACCTTTGCGGTGCCGATGCCCGACCTCATCGCTGCCGGCGACACCAACCTGGTGCTCGCCAACGACGGCACGGGCCGCCTCTACTACCGCATCGGTCTGCGCTACGCGCCCGACGACCTCACGCTCGACCCGCTCGACCGCGGCTTCGAGGTGACCCGCACCTACGAAGCAGTCGACGACCCCGACGACGTGTGGCGCGACGCCGATGGCACCTGGCACGTCCGTGCGGGCGCTCGGGTACGGGTGACGGTGCAGATGGTGGCCGAGAGCCAGCGCACACACGTCGCCCTCATCGACCCGCTGCCCGCCGGCTTCGAGGCGGTCAACCCGGCCCTCGCCGTGAGCGCGACCTCGCCGAGCGACAACGGCGAGGGCGACGGCGGAGTGGTGCCGTTGCCCGCCGACAGTTCGTGGTGGTGGTGGGGCACCTGGTGGGAGCACCAGCAGTTGCGCGACGACCGCGCCGAAGCGTTCACCACGTTCCTGCCCGCGGGCGTGTATGAGTACACCTACGTTGCTCGAGCCACCACGCCCGGCACGTTCATCGTGCCGCCCGCTCGAGCCGAGGAGATGTACGCCCCCGAGACGTTCGGCCGGGCCGCCAGCGACCGAGTGGTGGTGGAGCCCTAGAACGCTGGCGGCGATTCCTCGGTCTGCCCGTGGATTCGCCGCCAGCGTCGTTCGTGCAGAGCAGTACGGTGGCGATGTGAACTGGGATCAACTCGTGCAGGGGGTGGAGCTGCCGTTTCACCCCGACCTCAAGGTGCCGGCGCTCACGGAAGTCACGCTGCCCGTGCCTCGCCCCGACGCGGTGGCCGATGTGCAGCAGTCGGCGCACGACGACATCGTCGCCCGCTTCGCCGCGCACGTGACGCCCGGCATGACGGTGGCGGTCGGCGCTGGCAGCCGGGGCATCACCCGGAGAGTGGAGTTGCTGCGCGGCACCATCAGCGGGCTGCGCGAGTTGGGTGCCGAACCGTTCGTGGTGCCGGCCATGGGCAGCCATGGGGGTGCCACTGCGGAGGGCCAGCGGGCGATGCTCGAGACGTTGGGCATGACCGAGGAGGCCATCGGCGCCGAGATCCGCGCCACGATGGACACCGTTGAGGTGGCCCGCACGCCCAGTGGCATGCCCCTCTACCTCGACCGTCACGCGGCCGGTGCCGATCGCATCCTTCCCGTCAACCGCATCAAGCCGCACACCTGCTTCAAGGGCCCGGTGGAGAGCGGTGTCACCAAGATGGCCGTCGTCGGTTTCGGAAAGCAGCCGGGCGCGGCACAGATCCATGCCTGCGGCCCGGTGGAGATGCGCAACCGCATCCTCGACGGCATCGCCGCACTGAAGGCCACCGGTCGTGTGCTCGGTGGCGTCGCCTCCATCGAATCGGCCGCGGGTGACGTGGCGGTCGTGCGCGCTCTCACGGGCGACGAGGTGGGCGCGCAGGCGGAGATCGATCTCAACGACGTCGCCCGTAAGTTGGTGCCCGCGTTGCCGTTCCCGCAGATCGACGTGCTCATCGTGGAGAAGGGCGGCAAGGACATCAGCGGCACCACGATGGACCCCAACGTCACCGGACGCTTCTCCGTGCACGGTCTGGCCGATCTCAGCGAGCCCGACGTGAGCACCATCGTGCTGCTCGGCATCACCCCCATCTCCGGCGGCAACGTGCTGGGCATCGGGTTCGCCGACTTCATCCCGGTGTCGGTGGCCCAACAGATCGACTGGAAGAAGACCTACATCAACTGCTTCACGGCCGGCATCGCCGGCGTGCGCCGCAGCCGGATGCCCATGGTGCTGCCCACGGAAGACGACTGTGTGAAGGCCGCGCTCAGCATGTGTGGCCGGGCGTTCGACCAACCGAAGCGCGTGGTGCGTATCGAGAGCACCCTGCACCTCACGCGTTGCTGGGTGAGCGACCCGTTGCTCGCGGAACTGCCGCCCGGCGCCGAGATCGTCGAGTGACGAGCTGACATGACGGCGCTGCACGACGGGTTGCTCGACGGACTGCGGGCCGCCGTCGGCCCGGCCAACGTGCTCACCGACGACGACCTGCGTGCCGGTTACGAGACCGACTGGCTCCGTCAGTGGACTGGTCGTTCGCTCGCCGTCGTGCGGCCCGGCAGCACCGAAGAGGTGGCGCAGGTGGTGCGTGCCTGCGGCGCTGCCGGCGTGCCCATCGTGCCCCAGGGAGGCAACACCGGGCTGGTGGGCGGTGGTGTGCCGCGCGGCGGCGAAGTGCTGCTGTCGCTGCAGCGTCTGGTGGCGATGGAGCCCGTCGACGTGCTTGCCCAACAGGTCACCGTCGGCGCCGGTGTCACCATCCAGGCGTTGCAGGAGCACGCCCGCGCCGCCGGCCTCGACTT
>DMQJ01000248.1:0-2452 GCA_003455715.1 Acidimicrobiaceae bacterium
CGGGGCCCGGTGGTGGCAGGGTCGTCGTCCATCACCGAGGCCGCGTCGTCGATGCCGTCCTGGCCGGGCGCGCCGGGCAGCGCGGGCCGGGTGTCGCGCTCGCGGAACCCGGTGTCGAGCCACTCGTTGTCGGTCCAGTTCTCACCGTCGTCGTTGCCGAAGACACCGATCATGCCCAGCTCGTCGCCTTCTCTGTCGACGGCCGACAGGCCTGCTCCCGACGTCCAACCGGTCACTTGGCCGTCTTCGTTGAACGTCACCTGGCTCTGTCCGGTGAGGCGGATGCCGCCCACCCCTTCGATGCCCGCACCAACGTAGGTGCTCTGGGTGACCATCGCGCCCTCGCTGTCGGCGACGATGGTGCCCTGCCAGCCCGCCTCGGCGTACGCGCCCAGCAACGACGCCGACCCTTCGGCGTGCACGTCGAGCATGTAGCCGTCGTCGGTCTCGTAGTAGTGCACGCCGGCACCCAGGCCCACACCCACAGGTCCGACCATGAACTCCACCTCGGCCTCGAGGTCGAAGTAGGCGTGGCCGTCGGCATCCTCACCCACCGTCATGTCGAGGCTGCCGCTCGCCACGCCGATGTCGGCCGACGCTGAGAAGTTCACTTCCCAGCTGCCGTTCTCGACGTTGTAGCGGCCGCCGAGCTCGACCTCCGCGACACCGACGTCGACACGCACCGCGCCGCCCACTTCGGGGCCTTCGATGTCGACGTCGAACTCGAGCGGTCCGAGGTCGACGGTGGTGGTGCCGTCCTCGTAGTGGGTGACCAGACCCCAGAGAACGCTCCACTCTTCGTCGGGCTGGTCGACGTAGGCGTTCACGATCTCGCCGTCGGCGCTGACGACGATGTAGTACTCGTTGTTGCCCGGCGCCTGGTACTGCGTGTACGGGCCGTCTTCCGGTGGGTAGCCCGCCATGGTGGCGGTCGTGGCGTCGAACTGCACGCCCGAGTTGTCGGTGATGATCACCTCGCCGGTGTCGGCGTTCACCAACTGCGTGTCGTAGGTGGGCGGGCCCATCGGCTGCCACATCAGGTTCACCGTGCCGCCGTCGGTGTCGCCGAGATCGTCGACGTCGAGCCCGTAGGCCTGAGCTGCCATGGCCGCGTCGACCGTCATGATGCGGTCGTCGAACTCTTCCAGCGTGCCGAGCGAGTTGCCGTCGGCATCAACCACGATCACCGTGTTCCACGGCGGAATCTCGAACACCGACACGTACTCGCCGTCGACCGGGATCTGCCCGAGGAACACCGGGTGCGAGTCGCCCGCGTACTCGACGTCGAGCACCTCCCGCTGGCCGTTGGCATCGGGCGGCGTCGTGGTCACTTCCGTGCCGTCGGGGTAGATCCACACCTCCACCTCGTTGCCTCGCCAGTCGGTGGTCTCCTCCCACAGGTAGGGCTGGCCGTTGGCGTGGGCCTCCTCCATCTCGGCCTGCTTCTCGGCCTTGGCGGCTCGGCGCTCGGCACGGTAGTCGGCGCGCAGGTCTTCGCCGATGCCCTCGGTGACGACGCCGCCGTCGGCGCCGGCGCGTCGCACAGCGGAGCCCGTGCCGTAGGGCCCGGAGCGCTCCTCGAGCACCTCGTTGGCAAGCTCTTCGTCGATACCCGACCCGGAGGGCATGCCTCCGGTGCCGCCGGGCACTCCTTCTTCGCCGAGCGGTGAACCGCTTCCAGGAGTCGCGGACGGCATGTCAGGCCCCCTTCGCCTGCAACGGCGACACCTTGGCGTCGGCGAAACGGAACTGGAACGACTCGACGATGGCGATGATCTCCTTCATCCGCTCGTTGTCGGCGGCGGGGAAGGCACCCGTGAGCTCGAAGAACTCCACCGGGCGATCGCTGCCGAAGCGGGGCCCGAAGAACGCCGAGTAGATCTGCCCGTAGGGGCCGAGTTCGGGGTGGTCGAACTCAGCGACCCGCATGTAGGCAACGCGGTCGCGCAGGCGGCCGTAGCGCGAGAGGCTGATGATTGCCTCCGGGAAGCGCTTCTTCAACGCCAGCGAGTTGATCTGGATGAGGCGGCGCAGGTCCATCGACCCCGCCACCCGCTTCCAGCCGATTGCACAGTTGATGTCGGTGTTGCCATCCACGTGCATGAACGCGAGGTGATCGACGGTCTGCTTCGCCACCCACCCATCGGGCGTGGAGAAGTGGAAGGGGGTGACGGTCCAGAAGTCGCGGGACGGGACGTCGTGCTGTGTTGCCATGGGGGCGTTCCTCTCGGGGTGTAGGAGCGGGCCGACGATGGCAACGGTAAACGACGGCCGTCACTGCTCGCCTCGGGAGGATTCCTGAATCTCCCAGCCGCCGTCACCACCGCCCACCCCCCCGAGCGCGTCATCCCCCTACCGGAATTTCGCCGGTCAGGGCATGACACGGTCGTCGGTTTTGGCGGGGGCGGGGAGATCGGAAGAGGGGCGGGGGGGGGAAGAGGGGGGATATCGG
>DMQJ01000248.1:2648-3143 GCA_003455715.1 Acidimicrobiaceae bacterium
GCCGGTCAGGGCATGACACGGTCGCGGAAAACCGGGGGTGCGGGGCGGGGGGACGAAGAGTCAGGCGAACGACTGGGGTGGGTCGATGCGCCAGCCGTGGGCCGGGCTGGTGAGCAGCTGGCCCGGTGTGGCGGTGCGCACCACGGTGACGGTGACCGGCACCATCACCGGTTCTGCGCCGGCCGCCGGTGTCCCGATGGCAACCGCGAGCGTGTGCGCGAACCCGGTGGTACACCCGTCGGCGATGGCTGCGAACCGGTCGTCGGGGTTGCAGTACCCGGCGTTCACCGGCACCTTCACCGTGAACGGCGTGACACTGGCACCCGACGGCCCGGCGGGGGTGAGCACGATCGTGATGCCGCCAGGGTGGAGTCGGGCGAACGTGGTGCACACCGAGCCGGCTGCCGCGGTGGCGGTGTCGCCGAAGCGGGCCGGGCCGCACCACACGGTGCCATCGGCGCCTGCCCATGCCACCTCGGCCTGCCATCCGTCAGG
>DMQJ01000357.1 GCA_003455715.1 Acidimicrobiaceae bacterium
TCATTTAATGATTCCGAGCCCCCCTAGATCTACCATCCTCCCCAACACGACGCTCTTCCGATCTCCGCCGCCGCCTTCCACATCGAGTTGCGCCGAGCGAGCCGCCCCCAACGTGAGCAGGCTCTCGAAGTGCGGGCCGTGCGCGAGCGCCGCCTCCGCAAGACGAACGGCGAGTGGGTGGTCGAGGAAGCCGAACGCCTGCTGCGCGGCTCTGGCCAGCGTGGCGGACGGAACGCTGATGCCCACGTCGAGCCGCTCGACGCACCAACGGAGAGCGACATCGGGCTCTGGCGTGCGGTCGGCATCGAGCAGTTCGGAGAGCAGGGCGACGAGGTCGCGCCGAGTCGACGTCGGCGTTCCGCGCAACACCGCTTCCCCCACCAGCGGATGTGTGATCTGTAGCGCGGGGCCGGCCCGCTCGCTCACCACCTCCACAAGGCCCAACCGTTCCACGTCGGCGAGCTCGCTGGGCGGCAGTGCCGTCGACGCCACCGACAAGGGCAACGGGGCGCCCAGGGCCACCAACGCCACCGCGCGCTGCACCGCCGGGTCGGCTGTTGCCAAGCGGCGGGCGATGACATCGACCAGTCGGTCGGAGATGGGCAGTTCGCCGGTGAGTACCCACCACCCGCGGCGCCAGTACAGCACACCTGTGGAGTGCGCTGCCAGGACGAGCTCCCGGAGGAGGAGTGGGTTGCCAGCCGACCGCTCGGCGAGCGCAGCGGCTGCGTCGCTGTGCAGGGGGCCGCCGAGCGCCAACTCGACCGCTGCCGCGCAGTCGTCAGGCCCAAGTGGAGCGACTCGCACCTCCTCCATTACGCCGTCGTCGACGAGTCGAGCCAGCTCGACGGCCAGCGGTTGGCCATCGCGTGCGATGAGCACCAGACGCACTCGTTGTTCGTGGAACAGCTGCGACAGCAACACCACCGACGCCCGATCGAGCAGCGGGGCATCATCGACCACCACCGTCGGCGGCCGGTCGCCCGTCGCGAGCGCGGCGCGAGCAGCGATGAGGTAGCGGGTGGGGTCGGGCGCCTCGACCCCAGCGAAGAGCAGCAACGGGGCAACGGCTCCGAACGGAATGCGTTGGGTGGCAGGAGACGCCATGCACCACTGCACTGAGCCGCCGTTGGCGTGGGTGACCGAGCGCACCAGCGACGACTTGCCCACACCAGCCGGGCCAGCCACCAAGAGGCCCGCCGAGCGCTGTAGCGCAACCCCGACAGCCTCCTGTTCCGCAGCTCGGCCGACGAAGGGCCACCGCAACGGCGCACGCTCTGCGCTACCACCACCCACGCGACCGACCACCACGTCGTCGAGGCTACCGCGACGGCCAATTGTGGGCAGCGTCGGGGCCCGGTAGCATTGCCAGCCGTTCTGTAACGCAGTGATCGAGGCCGCCATGTCCACCACCAAGCTCTCCGCCAAGACCCGCACCACCACGGGTTCCCCCGCCGCTCGCCGTATGCGGGCCGAGGGGCACATTCCCGGTGTGCTGTACGGCCACGGCATGGCGCCCATCAGCGTCACCGTCGAGCGCCGCGACCTGCGTCTGGCCCTCAGCGGCCCGGCGGGCGTCAACACCGTGCTCACCCTCGATGTCGATGGCGCGTCGTACCCGGCCGTGGTGAAGGAACTGCAGCGTCACCCGGTGAAGCGCACCGTGAGCCATATCGACTTCCTCCAGGTGTCGATGAACGAGGCCATCACCGTGCAGGTGCCGGTGCGCCTCGAGGGCGAGGCCAAGGCTGTGCTCGCCGAGGGCATGATGGTCGACCCCGCCGTCGACACGCTTGAGGTGGAGTGCACCCCGGCCACGATGCCCAACGAAGTGGTCATCGACATCACCAACATGCAGCCCGGCGACGTCATCCGTCTGGCCGATGTCACTCTGCCCAAGGGCTCCACCGCTCTCGGCGACCCCGACATGGCCGTCGTCACCGTGCTGCAGACCGGCGCGGGCGCGTCGGCATCGGCCGATGAGGGCGAGGGCGACGAGGCCGGCGAAGGCGACTCCGCCTCCGAGTGATCGACTTCCTTGTCGTCGGCCTGGGCAACCCAGGCAAGGAGTACGCGCGAACCCGCCACAACGTGGGCGAGGAAGCCGTCTCCCTGCTGGCTGCTCGCGCCGGCGAGAAGTTGAAGGCTGGCCGCGACCGGGCGCTTGCCGCCGAGGCCCGGTTGGCGGGCAAGAAGGTGGTGCTGGCGTTCCCCATCACCTACATGAACCTCAGCGGTGAGGCCGTGCGCTCACTCGCGCGCCGCCACAAGGTCGACGACCCGGCACACATCATCGTCGTGCACGACGAACTCGACCTTCCCCCCGGTGTGGTGCGTGTGAAGGTCGGGGGCGGTCTGGCCGGCAACAACGGATTGCGCAGCATCACCCAACACCTTCACACCCAGGACTACCTGCGCGTGCGCATCGGTATCGGCAAGCCGCTCAGCAAGGAGCACGGCGCCAACCATGTGCTGTCGCGTATGGGTGCCAACGAGCGTCAACTGCTCGACGAGGCCATCGAACGGGCCGCCGATGCGGTGGAGGCCATCCTGGCCGATGGTGTCGACGCAGCGATGCAGCGCTACAACACCAAGGCCTGAACGACCGCCGCTGGCGGACTCAGCGCACGAAGTGCAGGGGCAGCCCGCCCGCCACCTGGGCGGTGAGGGTGAGACGATCGGCCGAGCACGTGTAGGTGCTGGCGCCGTTGGTACCGATGCTCAGGTTGCGCATCTGGGGCGACGTCACGTCGAAGGTCTGCCCCATCACTTCTCCGGTCGCCGTCGCGCTGATGGTGCCCGCGGCACCGCTGATCGACATGGTGGCACCGCTGACCGACCACCGGCCGGTCACCGTGCCGTTGAACACCAGGGTGAACCGGATCGGCACCGGTTCCTCGCTGCCGAGGCCGCCTGGGCCGAAGAAGTCGTACGTGAGCGTCCAGTTGTCGATCACCGTGGTGAGCGACCCGTCGGCCCCCACGGTCATCGTCCACGACCCGCTCACCTGGTACTCGGTGGGGCCTTCGGAAGCGTCGCCGTTGTCGACCGCACGGAAAACCCCCACCATTGCCTCGGCATCGACGCTCCAGTCGCCCACCAGGCAGCCACCATCACCGGGCGGGGGTTCGGTGACGGGAACGGTGTTTCCCGGGGCGCAGATGGGGTCGGCGCCCGTCGGCACACGAGAGCGCAGCAGGCCGCTCGACACTGCGGCCGGGCAGGGGTCGCAACTGCCATCCGCCGGGAGGTCGTACCCCTGCAGGCCCACCACGGGGGCCGCCCCGACATCGCCGGCGATAGCCACCACGGGCGACACGCCGCGGTCGATGGCAACCGGGGTGACGCCTGCGAGCTCTGCAATCGACGAACTGCACTCGCAGGCCGGTCCGATGCAGAAGACCTGCGTGACTGCGGCACCGGTGGCGATGAGCTCGCCACGCCCTTGGGCCGTGACGCCTCCGTAGCCAACGAGTTGCACCGCCAGCAGGTCGACTGACGGAGCAGGGTCGAGGCGAAACGCTGCGGCCACGTCGACGGCACCGCGTCCGAGGGAGATGGCCTGCGACGCGTTGGGCGTCACCGTCACCGGCGTCTGTGTGCGACCTCGGCCCGCCAT
>DMQJ01000525.1 GCA_003455715.1 Acidimicrobiaceae bacterium
CAACGGGTGCATCTGCTGCACCGTGCGCGGCGACCTCATCCGCATCCTGGGCAATCTGATGAAGCGCAAGGATCGATTCGACCAGATCGTCGTGGAGACCACCGGCCTTGCCGACCCCGCACCGGTCGCGCAGACGTTCTTCGTCGACCCCGAAGTGTCGGCGCAGCTTCGACTCGACGCCATCGTCACCGTCGTCGACGCCAAACACCTCCTTCCCCACCTCAACGAGGAGAAACCTGAAGGCGTGGAGAACGAAGCGGTGGAGCAACTCGCCTTCGCCGACCGCATCGTGGTGAACAAGACCGACTTGGTGGACGGGGCACAGGTGGAGGAGGTGGAGCGCCGCATCCGCGAGATCAACTCCTTCGCACCTATCGTGCGCACGAGCCACGGCAAGGTCGACCTCGACCGGATCCTCGACGTCGGGGCATTCGACCTCGACCGCGTGCTGGCCGACGACCCCACGTTTCTCGACCCCGACGCCGAGCACCAGCACGACCAGTCGGTGACCAGCGTCGGCATCGAAGTGGGCGGCGATGTCGACAGCGACCGCCTCAACCGCTGGCTGAGCACCCTGTTGCGCGAACAGGGCACCGACCTGTTCCGCTCGAAGGGCATCCTCTCCATCGCCGGCAGCCCGTCGCGCTACGTGTTCCAAGGCGTCCACATGCTGCTCGACGGCCAACTCGACCGGCCGTGGGGCGCCGATGAACCACGTGCCAACAAGCTCGTGTTCATCGGCCGCAACCTCGATCGAGCTGCGCTGGAGAAGGGCTTTCGCTCGTGCCTGACCAACTGACTCGACCACCGACGTGGCGAGCCATCTTCGGCGACTACGTGCACTCCGTCGCCGTGGCACCGACCGACGACGCCATCGCAGTGGGCAGTTTGTCGGGCGAGGCGGCGTTGGTGGGCGACAACGGGGCGATCATCGCCGCCCTTCCGGGCCACCCGCTTGGCACCCTCAGCGTCGCCTGGTCCACCGACGGTTCGCTGGTCGCCACGGGCGGGCAGGACGGCGTGGCCCGAGTGAGCACTCGTGATGGCCGCACCGTGGCCACCGCGAGCGGGAAGGGTTGGGTCGCCGCACTGGCGTGGGCGCCGACGAGCTCACACCTCGGGGTTGCCTGCGGACGGGAGGTGCTGGTGATCGATCTGGCGACCGGTCGACAGCAGGTGTTCGGCCCCCTCGCATCCACCGTGACGGCGCTGCACTGGGCGCCCAACGGCACCCGCCTCGGCGCGACCAGCTACGGCGGGGTGAGCTGGTTCGACCTACAGCAGCCCGACCTCACACGGCCCGCCCGCCACCACCCGTTCAAGGGTGCACCGCTGTCGCTCGTGGTTGACCCCACCGGCAAGTGGGCGTGCGCCGGGTACCAGGACGCGTCGATCCATCTCTGGAAGCTGTGGTCGGGCGACGACCTGGCGATGTCGGGCTACCCGGCCAAGATCGAACACCTCGGGTTCCGGAGCGACGGCCAGTGGATGGCCTCCGCCTGCCTCGACGAACTCACCGTGTGGGACTTCTCGGGGAAGGGTCCCCGCGGTCGCCAACCCGCCGTAGGTGCCGCACACGATCGCCACATCAGCTGCCTCGCCTGGCAACCCCACGGCAACATCCTCGCCACCGGTGGCGCTGACGGCCGGCTGGTGCTCTGGCCGTCACCTCACTCGGTGAAGGCGCCGCTCGCCCCCGTCGCAGTGTGGGAACTCGACGCCGCAGTGTCGGCCTTGGCGTGGACCGCCGATGGTGCGGCAGTGGTGGTGGGCACATCCGATGGCGGGGTCGAGTGGCACCAGGTGCGAGGCGTTCAGGTGTAACGGCCGCTCGCCAAGTCGCACGCAGTCGACACGACCTGATCGTGGCTGTACTCGCCGGCGCCGAGCCGAGCCGACGGCGGCAGCACCGAACGCGTCGCCGGGATCACCGTGACCGTGCGCGCCGACAGGCGAACGCTCACGGTGCCGTCGAGTTGCAGAGTGAGGTGATGCGTGACTCGCCCGTGGCAATCGAGGAGTTGCACGCTCGACAGGTAGCGATCGAGATCCACGACACTGAATAGTAACGATTCCTATTCGACGTGACGACCATCGACCAACCAGTTCTGCAACCAACGAGCGGCCACGGTGGAGGCCTGCAGCACCACGGCGTGCGCAGTGCGCAGCGATGCGACATCGAGGGCGCTCTCCATCCGCTTGCACGCCTCTCCCAGGTCGGTCGCACCCAGCAGTCGGGCGCTCGACTTCAGCGTGTGGGCGAGGGTGCGCGCAGCCGCCAGGTCGTTGGCCTCCACCGCTGTGGTGAGTGCAGTGCGACGCCCGTACAACTCGCGCAGGAAGGTACTCACCAGGTCGGCGACCACCGTCTCGGAACCGAGTTCCTCGCCAAGCCGACCAAGCACCGCACGGTCTACCGGGGGTGCTCCCACTCCGCCACCCACGGCGTCGGCGCCGAGCCACACGCTGAGGACGGTGCCGAGCATGGCGAGGCCCACCGGCTTCACCAGCACATCGTCGAACCCGGCGGCCAGCGCACGGGCTCGCTGCTCGGCGCCTGCCGCGCCCGTGATGCCCATCACCACCGCTCGACGCCCTGTCTCGCCCTCCAGGCGACGAAGCCGCCGAACGGTCTCGAAGCCATCGAGTCCGGGAAGCACCACGTCGAGCACCACGAGGTCGGGTCCCTCACCTCGCGCCAACACTGCCAACGCAGCCTCACCGCTGTCGGCTTCGGCGGGCTGCAGGCCGAGGCGCGTCAGCTGGGTGACCGTCACGCTGCGAGCGATGGGGTCGTCGTCGATCACCAGCACCGCGGGATCGGCCACCACGAGCGGAGCGACCACCATCGACTCGGCGACATCCGCGGGCCGAGCGGGAAGGGTGACCACGAACTCGGTGCCGACACCCACCTCGCTGTGCACCTCCACCGCACCACCGAGCAGGTCGACCAGTTGGCGTACCACCGCCAGACCGAGGCCGGCACCTGTGGCCGATCCGCCCGTGGACCCAGTGGTGAAGGCGTCGAAGACGCACGCCAACTCGTCGGGAGGAATCCCCACACCCGTGTCGCGCACCGCCAGACGCACACCCGCATCACCAGCCGGGGAGACACCGATCGTGACCGTCCCCGCTCGGGTGAACTTCACAGCGTTGCCCACCAGATTCACCAAGACCTGCCGCAGTCGAGCGGGGTCGGTGAGCACAGCGGCAGGCAGCGCAGGGTCGATGGTCGCGTCGACGACGAGATGAACCCCGCCCGCAGCCGCCTGCAACCGGCCGACGGCCAGCACGTCGTCGATCAGTGGCCGAATCGACGTCGGACGATGTTCGACGGTTGCAGCGTCGCTCCGAGAACCCTGGCGGGTGTCGATCACGAGGTCGTCGACCACGGTGCCCAGCGACTCGATGTGCCGCAGCAAGCCTGCGGCCAACGCCGCTTCGTTGGGCGGAAGATCACCCGCAGCGAGCAGTTCGGCCATGCCGACCATGGCGTGGATCGGGTTGCGCAACTCATGACTCACGGTGGCGATCAGGCGGGTGCGATGGTCGAGTTCGGCCAACGCCTCGTCGCGTGCGCGGGCCAGGTCGGCCAGCAACGCCTTCTCCGTCGCCACGTTCCGCGACGTGATGACGATGGCCCCCACGTCGGGGTCGTCGAGTCGATTCACCGCATGCACCACCAACGGCTGATACGAACCATCGGCGGCGTGCACCCGGAACTCGCCACTCACCACGGCATCGGGCGTGGCCAGCACCGACTCGCGCATGGCCATCACTCGCTCAGCGTCGTCGGGGTGCAGCAGATCGAAGATCGAGCGAGACGCCCAGAACTCGGATGGATAGCCAAGGATCGGCTTGTACAGGCCTGAGGTTTCGACGAGCACCCCGTCGGCGTCGAGCAGCGAGATGGTGTCGTCGACGTGTTGGAGCAGCTTGCCAAAACGACGCGCCGCGGCGCCACCGTCGGAAGGCGTTGTCGCCGAATCACCACTCACCGTCACCATTGTGGACCAAATGCCACACGGTGGTGAGCACGTGCTCGAAATCAGCCCCCGGCGACAGCGGGGATGATGCTCACCGTTTCACCAGCGGGCACCGGCGTGTCGAGCCCCTGCAGGTAACGCACATCGTCGTCGGCGACGAACAGGTTGACGAACTTGCGCAGGGCGCCGTTCTCGTCGAGCAGACGGTCGTTGAAGCCGGGATGTGCGGCATCGAGGTTGGCGATGACCTCGGCGAGGGTGGCGCCCTCCACCTGCACGGTGGACGCGCCGCCTGCCATGGGGCGGAGGGTGGTGGGAATGCGAACGGTCACTGCCATGCGCAATACGCTACCGAGTCGGTCGGGATTTCAACGTGTGCTGGGCAAGGTAGGCCATGGCGAGGCCTCCTCGAGCTGGGCTGCCACGCGCACCAACACGTCTTCTCGGCCGTGCGCCGCCACCAACTGCGAGCCCACCGGCAGGCCGTCGGCGCTCATGTGCAGGGGCAGGCTGACGGCCGGCTGGCCGGTGACGTTGAACGGCGCCAGGTAGCGGATGTAGCTGAAGGTGGCGAGCGCCAGCGGCCGCACCAGGTTGAGGCTGGCCAGGATCTTCCCGGCGCGCAGCGTGCCGATGGCGCTCAACAGACGGCGCTCGCTCTCGGTCGGTTGCAGCGCGCCGATCATCACCGGCGGCAGCGGCAATGTCGGCGTGACCAGCACGTCGTACTGCTGGAAGAACGGCCCAATCTGGCGCGCGGCATAGCCCAACTGCCGCCGGGCGCCCGCATAGTCCGCTGCGGAAAAAGCCTTGCCCAGGTGCCCCAGCACCCAGGTCAGCAGCTCGAAGTCGCCCCGGCTCACCTTCTTGCCCACCAGCGCGGCCGTCTCGCGCATGTCGTTCCAGGCCTGGCCGCAGATGATTGTCAGGAAGGCCATCGCCAGCGCCTCGTTGTCGACGACCGGCGCGGCTTCCTCGACTTCNNGCCGGCTGGCCGGTGACGTTGAACTGCGCGGTGAAGAGGAGGATGTCGCGCACGCGGCCACCACCCTCGGCGCCGCTGAGCCAGCCGATGGGAGGCGGCGGCACCGCCAACACCGGGGTGAGCAGCAGGTCGAAGCCATGCCACCATTGCAGCATGCGGCGCACCCACAGGTGCTGCTGCTGCAGCGCGGCCAGGTAGTCGGCGGCACTCACCTTTCGGCCCATCTCGGCGAACAGCAGGTTGCCGAACTCGAGGTCGTCGGGCCCGGCGGGACGACCGAGGATCTCCTCCAACACTCGCAGGTCGTTGAGCGTGCAGGCGGCGAGCACGGTGAGGTAGCGCTCACTGAACCCGGGGTCGTACATCGCGTCGGGTACCGACACCTCCACGTGGTGGCCAAGGCCCTCCAACAGTGCCGCCGTGCGGTCGACACCCGCAATGCACTCGGCATGCACCGCGCCGTCCATCGCCGCACCGCTCCACACCCCGATGCGCAGACGGCCGGGGTGCACCCCCACTTCGTCGGCCAGCGGGCGTTGCAGGCTGGGCGCGACATAGAGGTCGCCGGGCTCGTAGCCAGCGATCGCGTCGAGCACCGCTGCCGCGTCGCGAACGCTGCGGGTGACCGCGCCGTCGATGGTGGCGCCGGCCCAGCTTTCACCCACGTCGGGCCCGGCGCTGACACGACCCCGCGTGGGCTGCAGGCCCACCAGGCCGCACTCACTGGCGGGGATGCG
>DMQJ01000205.1:0-619 GCA_003455715.1 Acidimicrobiaceae bacterium
CCGGCGCCGACAGCGGCCGCCTGCGCGCAGGCACTGGGCGGCTGGTGCCGGTGGTTGACGATCGCGGCGACCACCGAGCAGCGGTGGTCACCCTCACCTACGTCCGTCCGGTGGGCACTGCCTACGCGGTGGTGTGGGAACCTCGTACGCCGCGCCCGCCGTCGTCGAACATCAATGCCCAGAACAACGAGGTGGCTGCCAACACGTCCATCGTTCCCATCGATGCCGATGGCAACATCGTGGTGTACAGCAGCGCAACATCGCATGTGCTCGTCGACGTGATCGGGTTCTTCGATGTGAGCGGATCGACGGCTGCGGGCCGGTTCGAACCGGTCGGACCGACCCGGATGGTCGACACTCGCAACGAGTCGTCGCCCGAGAACCTCTACGAGGAGTCGGTCGACGGCAACGATCGCGTCGTGGCCTTCGCGGTGGAGGGCTCGTTCGACGTGCCCGCAGGCACCAGTGCTGTCGCCCTCATCGTGACGGCACTGTCGGCGCCGGGCGCGCCGGCGGGTTACCTGACGGCTCATCCACTGGGCACCGCCGTGCCCACCACGTCGAACGTCAACGTGAGCGGCAACGGCGATCGGCGGGCCAACCTGGTGATCGTGCCCGT
>DMQJ01000205.1:817-2715 GCA_003455715.1 Acidimicrobiaceae bacterium
CAACCTGGTGATCGTGCCCGTGGGCACCGGAGGCAGCGTCAGCCTCAGCATGCGGCACGTGGCAGACGTGGTGGTCGATGTGGTGGGCAGCTTCACGGGCGGGTCCGCTGCCGTGAGCGATGACGGCCTGTACCGGATGATCGCTCCGACGCGAGAGGTCGACTCGCGACTCTCCAACCCGTTCCCGCGGCTGGTCGCGGGTGGCTCGGGCAGCGACAACCCGGCGAGTGTGCCCGACAACGCCTTGGCGGTCACCCAGAACCTGATCGTCGTCAACACCGGTGCCACCGGCTTTTCCGTGGCGTACCCGGCCAACCTGGTGACAGTGCCGATCGTCAGCAACATCAACGCGTCCGGCAGTGGCCAAACCCGTAGCGCGATGGCCATCACGCGCCTCAGCCCGACAGGAGGCATGACCTACTACTCGTCGATGGCTGCCGACCTCGTGGTGGATACCACCGGGTACTTCCTGTCCACAGCCGGGTAGCGCTCAGTAGCCTGCACCGCGTGACCAGGCTGCGCATCGCCCTCGCCCAGATCAACCCGACGGTCGGCGACCTCGACGGCAACGTCGCTGCCATCTGCGCGGCCTACGACCAGGCCGAGGCGGCGGGCTGCGACATCGTGGCGTTCCCCGAGTTGGCCATCACGGGCTACCCACCCGAAGACCTCGTGCTCAAGCCCGGCTTCGTGGCCGACAACCTGGCCGCGCTCTCCACCGTGGCGGTGCGTACCGGCCGGTGTGTGGCCGTGGTGGGGTACGTCGCCGCCGACCGCGATCTGTACAACGCTGCGGCCGTGTGCGTGGGTGGCAAGGTGGTGGGCACCTATCGCAAGCGCCTGCTGCCCAACTATGCGGTGTTCGACGAGGCGCGCTATTTCACCCCGGGCGACGCCAGCGATCCGTATGAGCTGTACGTCATCGGTGGGGTGAAGGTGGGCATCTCCATCTGCGAAGACGTGTGGAGCCCCACCGGCCCCTTGGCAGAGCAGGCGGCCGGTGGCGCCGAGCTGAACATCAACATCAACGGGTCGCCGTTCCATGCGGGCAAGAGCGCCACGCGCGAGCGCATGTTGGCCACCCGCGCGGCCGATGCGTCGTGTGCGTTGGTGTACGTCAACCAGGTGTGCGGGCAGGACGAGTTGGTGTTCGACGGCGGCAGCATGGTGTTCGACGCCGACGGCAACTTGGTGGCGCGGGCTGGGTTGTTCGAGGAGGAGTTGCTGGTCGCCGATGTGGTCATCGAACCGGTGTACCGCAAGCGCCTGCTCGACCCAAGGGGTCGGCACACCATCGAGCCGATGCGGCTCGTGCACGTGAGCGACACCCCGGTTGCCCACGCCGATGCCGCTGCGGTGCGCATGGCACCCATGCCCGATGCCGACGAAGAGCTGTACGGCGCGCTCGTGCTTGGCACCCGCGACTACGTGCGCAAGAACGGTTTCACCGACGTCGTCATCGGCCTGTCGGGTGGCATCGACTCCACGTTGGTGGCCTGCGTGGCCGTCGATGCCTTGGGCGCCGAGCACGTGCACGGCATCTCCATGCCGTCGCGCTACAGCAGCGACCACTCCAAGAGCGACGCCGCCGACCTCGCCGCGAAGCTGGGCATCGACTACCGCACCATCGCCATCGAGCCGGCGTTCGCTGCGCTGTTGGGCATGTATGAGCCCGAGTTCGAGGGCAAGCCCGCCGACCTCACCGAAGAGAACCTGCAGAGCCGCATCCGCGGCCTCACCCTGATGGCGATGTCGAACAAGCACGGCTGGATGGTNNGTGGCATCGACTCCACGTTGGTGGGCATTCTGGAGACTATCGCTGTCGAAGATACGCGGCGTCCGCGCTTTGAACTGGGGCTGGGGGTGTGGACGGAGAACGAGAGTCACTTCTTCCCGCT
>DMQJ01000452.1:0-3772 GCA_003455715.1 Acidimicrobiaceae bacterium
CTCTTCCGATCTGGCGGCGGGGAGGGCGGCGCGGAGGGCGGTGAGGGTGTCGACGGCGGCGACGGCGGCCTCGGCGCCCTTGTTGCCCAACTTGCCCCCGGCCCGGTCGAGTGCTTGCTCCATGGTGTCGACGGTGATGATGCCGTTGGTGACCACCACGTCGTGGTCGTGCGCGACCTTCGCCAACCCGGCTGCACTCTGATTGGCGATCACCTCGAAGTGGTAGGTGGCCCCACGCAGCACGGCGCCGATGCCCACGATGGCGTCGTAGCGGCTATGCCGAGCGAGCGCCGCCGCCGCGACGGGCACCTCCCACGCGCCGGGCACCCACACCGTGTCGATGTCGGCCTCGGCTGCGCCGTGTCGTACGAGCGCGCCGCGTGCCCCAGCCTCCAAGCGTTCGGTGACGAGGTCGTTGAATCGGCTGCACACCAGCGCGAAACGCAGACCGTGAGCCGAGAGGGAGCCGTGGTAGGTGGTCATTCGAAGTCTCCGTGAAGTCGGGCGCCGACGAGCGCAGGTTGCTCGGTGCGACGTTGGTGGTCGAGGCGGTAGCGGATGAGGTCGGCGATGCTCACCAGGGGGAGGCCGTGAGCGGCAGCGAAGCGACGGAGGTCGGGCAGACGAGCCATGCGGCCATCGTCGAGCACCACTTCGCACAGCACCCCCGCTGGTTCGCGGCCAGCCAGGCGGGCGAGGTCGACTGCCGCTTCGGTGTGTCCGGGCCGTTCCAACACCCCACCCGGTCGGGCGCGCAGCGGGAAGATGTGGCCCGGGCGGTGGAACTGTTCGGGTCGCGCCAGCGGGTGGGCGAGTGCCCGCAACGTGGCGGCCCGGTCGGCGGCGGAGATACCGGTCGTGGTGCCCTCCACCAGGTCGACGGTGACGGTGAACGCGGTGCGGAACGGGTCGCCGTTGGCGTCGGGCGGCACCATCAGCGGCAGCGCAAGGGCGTCGCACCGGTCGCCGGGGAGAGCCGCGCAGATGACGCCCGAGGTGTGGCGCACGATGAAGGCGATCGCCTCGGGTGTGGCCGCGTCGGCGGCCATGATGAGGTCGCCCTCGTTCTCGCGGTGCTCGTCGTCGGCCACCACCACGATGCCGCCGCGAGCGACGGTGTCGATGGCGTCGACGATCGGGTCGAACAGATGCCGGCTCATTGGGCCACGCTCCGCTCGAGTGCGGCGGCCACGAGACGCTCGACGTACTTGGCCATCACGTCGACCTCGATGTTCACCGGGTCGCCGGGCTGCTTCGTGCCCAGCGTGGTGACCGCTGCCGTGTGCGGAATGATGGCCACGGTGAAGCCATCGTCGAGCGGTTGCACCACCGTGAGGCTCACCCCATCGACGGTGATCGAACCCTTCTCCACGATGTAGCGCATCAGATGGCCGGGCACCCGCACCTGCAGGTCGGGGACGGGTTGCACCACCTCGCCGACGGCATCGACGTGACCCTGCACGAGGTGGCCGCCGAGTCGATCGGCCATGCGCACCGACCGCTCGAGGTTCACCAGCGAGCCGGTGGCGACGCCGCGAAGGCTCGTGCGTGCGAGGGTTTCGTCGCTCAGGTCGGCCTCCCACCAGCCAGCGGTGTCGGCGGCCGGTGCCTCCATGGACACCACGGTGAGGCAGCAGCCGTTGACCGCGATGGAGTCGCCGAGCTGCACGTCGTCGAGCACGGTGCGTGCGCCGATGCGCAGCCGCAACCCATCGCCGTCGATGCGCGGCGCGATGGCCTCGACGCGCCCGAGTTCTTCCACGATGCCGGTGAACATGTGTGTGTGTCCTGTCGTTCGGTGCGGGGCGCGTGCGGGCGCAGGCACGAACGAACGACACCTCGGGAACGCCCCGGCGGCACCACCACCAGCGACGGACAGAACAGACTCGTCGCGGGCAAGGTGGCGCAACGCAACGAGGCGCGACCGATGGCCGCGCGACGAAACCCTGCTCCCATCCGGACTGTGACCGTCGGCCCCGGAGTTCCACCGGGTCGGCCCCACGCGGTGTCACCGAGGTGACGGTGCGAGGGGTTCGCGGGCTGTGACCGCCGGTTGGGACTTCCACCCAACCCCGCAGGGGGATTCAATTGTCGACGGCGAACCTACCCGGCGGTGCGGCGCTTCGGAGAACCGGCCGCGACAATCGCCTCGAACTCGTCGGGCGTGAGCGGCATCACCGACAGGCGGTTGCCGCGGGCCAAGAGGCGACAGTCGACCAGTTCAGGCATCGTGCGCAACTCGTCGAGCGGGATGTAGCGCAGCTTCTTCACGGGCGCCACGGTGACCCAGTCCCACCTCGGGTCGGTGGGCTTCGACGCCGGGTCGAAGTACTTCGACGACGGGTCGAACTGCTTGGGGTCGGGCTCTGCCTCGCCGACGATCTTGCCGATGCCGGCCACACCAGGCGGCGTGGCGTTGGAGTGGTAGAAGATGAACTGGTCGCCCTTGCGCATCTCACGCAGGAAGTTGCGGGCCTGGTAGTTGCGAATGCCGTCCCAGCCCTCGCGCTTGTTCGAAACCAGGTCGTCGTAGCCGAACACGTCGGGCTCGCTCTTCATCAACCAGTAGGCCATGGCGCCGACGCTACCCGCGGCAGGGTGTCACTCGGAGGGGGCAGAGGGGGCGGAGGTGGCAGATGGAGCGGAGAGGGCGGATTCGGTGCGGGTGGCGAGGAGTCGTTCGTACAGGGCGGCGTACTGAGCGGCCGCGGTCTCCCAACCCACCTCGCGGGTCATGGCCCGCTTCTGCACTCGCTGCCATGCGGCGGTGTCGTCGAACAGGTCGCAGGTGCGCTCGAGCGCGGTCGCCAGCGGGCCAGCCTCCACCGGGCTGAACTGCACACCCGTGGCCACCCCGTCGCGCAGCGCTGCTTCGTTGGCATCGATCACCGTGTCGGCCAAGCCCCCCACGCGAGCCACCACCGGCAAGGTTCCGTAGCGCAGGCCGTAGAGCTGGGTGAGCCCACACGGCTCGAACCGCGACGGCACCACGATGGCGTCGGCGCCGCCTTGCATGCGGTGCGACAGCGCCTCATCGAACCCGACGGTGGCCGACACCGAACCCGGATGGTGGTCGGCGAGATGGCGCACCCCGTCCTCCAACCACGCCTCGCCGGTGCCCAGCACGGCCAACTGGGAGCGTGACGCGACACGCGGCCATGCCTGCAGCAGCAGATCGATGCCCTTCTGCGACGACAGTCGGCTGACCACGCAGAACAGCGGCCGATCGGCCCGCACCTCCAGGCCGAGCTCGCGCTGCAAGGCCTCCTTCGACGCGGCCTTGGCGTGCAGGCGGCGCGGGGAGTAGCGCGCGTAGGGCGCTGCGAGGTGCGAGTCGGTAACGGGGTCCCACACCTGTTGGTCGATGCCGTTGACGATGCCCGTGAGCTGATGCGCGCGTGCCCGCAGCAGCCCGTCGAACCCCATGCCGTGCGCGGGGGTGAGAATCTCGCGGGCGTAGGTGGGGCTGACGGTGGAGAGATGGTCGGCCCACATCACGCCCGCCTTCAAGAACGACAGGTGGCCCCAGTACTCCATGCCGTGAACGTCCATCACCGTGGATGGCAGGCCGATCTCGGCGGTGACCGAGGCGTCGAACAGGCCCTGGAACGCAAGGTTGTGGATGGTGAGGAGCGTGGCCGGCGCCTGCACCGAGCCGCTCACCACGTCGGGGTGATGGCGGAGGTACGCGGTCGTGAGTGCAGCCTGCCAATCGTGCAGATGGGTGACGTCGGGTCGCCACGGGAGCCCCACCCTTCCCAGCGACAACTCG
>DMQJ01000452.1:4043-4262 GCA_003455715.1 Acidimicrobiaceae bacterium
GCCGTCAGGCCCCAGATACGGGCCGCCACCCTTGCGGGCGAAGAGGTGCGGCGCGTCCACCAACCACACGTGCAGCCCGTCGGCGGTGGTGCCCGCCACGAGCCCGGCGGGGCCTCCGAACAGGTCGCGCACGGAGGCCCCCTTGCGCGCCTGCACCAGCCGTCCGCGCGCGCCCGGGGCGGCGGGGGGCGGGACCCGCGCGTCGCCACCCCCGCCGGG
>DMQJ01000035.1:0-193 GCA_003455715.1 Acidimicrobiaceae bacterium
CAGTTGGCCACGCACGCGTCCGCTGGCGCCTACGCCTGCCTCGGCGGCGAAGCCGTCGACGGCGCCCACCTCCAGGCAGCGGTCGGTGGCGGCTCGCACCACTGCCTTGGCGATGGGGTGCTCGCTGGCAGACTCCACCGCAGCGGCCAGTGCCAACACGTCGTCGGCAACGTGCCCGGCCGCCGGGTGCACG
>DMQJ01000035.1:441-8078 GCA_003455715.1 Acidimicrobiaceae bacterium
ACGGTGCCGGTCTTGTCGAGCACGATGGTGTCGACCCGTCGGGTGCTCTCCAAGATCTCGGGGCCTTTGATGAGGATGCCCAGGGTGGCACCCCGGCCGGTGCCCACCAGCAGCGCCGTGGGCGTGGCCAACCCGAGTGCGCAAGGGCAGGCGATGATGAGCACGGCGACGGCCGGGCCGATCGCTTCGGTGAAGCTGCCGGTGCGTGCGGTCCAGAACCCCAGGGTGGCCACGGCGAGCGTGATGACCACCGGCACGAACACGCTCGAGACTCGGTCGGCCAGCCGTTGCACGGGCGCCTTGCCGCTCTGCGCGGCCTCCACCAATCGAGCCATCTGGGCCAACGCCGTGTCGGCGCCCACGCGGGTGGCGCGCACCACGAGGCGTCCGTTGGTGTTGATGGTGGCTCCGGTGACCGCGCTGCCGGGCGACACCTCCACCGGCACGCTTTCGCCGGTCACCAGGCTCATGTCGACTGCCGAGTGGCCGTCTTCCACCTCGCCGTCGGTGGCGATGCGTTCGCCGGGGCGCACCACGAAGCGGTCGCCCACTCGCAGGCTGCTCGCCGGTTGCTCCACTTCGCTGCCGTCGGCCTGCAGCACGTTGGCGGTGTCGGCGCCCAACGACAGCAGCGCCCGCAGCGCGCCACCGGCGCGGCGCTTGGCCCGGGCCTCGAAGTAGCGACCCGCCAGGATGAGGGCCACCGTGGTACTGGCCACCTCCAGGTAGAGATGGTGGCTGTCACCGCGCTGCGGGACGAGCGACATGGGCATCTCCATGCCGAGGTGGCCGGCCGGTGTGGCCACCAACGCGTAGAGGCTCCAGCCGTAGGCGGCGGTGACGCCTACCGACACCAGGGTGTCCATGGTGGCCTCGGCCAGCTTGGCGTTCTTCCAGGCAACCGTGTGGAACGGCCACGCGCTCCACGCCGCCACGGGCGTGGCCAACACGAGGGCCACCCACTGCCATCCGCGGAACTGCAGCGCTGGCACCATCGACAACACCAGCACCGGCACGCCCAACACGGCCGCCACCCAGAGGCGGCGGCGAAGGTCGGCCACCCGGGCGTCGCTGGCGTCGTCGGTGTCGCCGAGGCCGGTGGCCGCGGTGTGCACCTGGGCGCCGTAGCCGATCGACTCGACGGTGGCCACCAACACTTCGGTGGTGGCCGCACCCTGGGCACCGTTGCTTGTGTCGATGGTGCCAGGATCGATAGTGACGGTGGCGCGCTCGGTGGCGTAGTTGACGGTGGCGGTGACGCCCTGGAGCTTGTTGAGCTTCTTCTCGATGCGGTTGGCGCACGCGGCGCAGGTCATGCCCGTGAGGTCGAGTTCGACATGCACGAGGCCCGGGGCATCGGTGAGTTGGGTGTTCATGCGGTCTCCTCAGCGGGCACGGCAGGCACGGTGAAGCCGACGCTCACCACCTCGCCCCGGTAGGCGAACTGGAGGAACAGGCGATAGGTGCCAGCGGGCGGCAGGTTGCCCTGGAACATGAACATGCCGGGCACCTCGCCCATCGGGTGCAGGTGCAGGTACGCGAGGTCGGACACCCGGAACACCACGAGGTGGGCGTCAGCCCCCAGGTAGGGCTCCAGGCCGTCAGGTGCGGCGCCGGTGCTGTCGGTGACCCAGAAGTTGAGGCCGTCGCGGCGAACCACCAGGTCGCCCGCCGGTGTGGCCACCTGCACCTCGTCGGCTGCTGGCGGCAGGGGCGCCTGCGTGGGCACGGTGTCGGTGCCCACGAACGTGCTGACGATCACCGGGTCGACCCGGCCCTTCGGTGTGGTCTCCACCACCATGTGCCAGCGGCCCTCACCGGGGATGGGCACGGCGAACGATCCCTCCGTGTCGAACGCGGGGTGCAGGTGTTGAAACCCGCTCAGGTCGGGGCGCAGCACCATCACGTGCCCGTCGGCCTCGTGCACCTCGGTGAACTCGGTGACACGCTGGCTGCTGGGGTCGGTGAGGTGGAACGTCACCTGGTCGGCGGTGATGGCATCGGTGACCAACTCGTAGCCGTCCATCGACGGGGTGGGCACCCGCAGCGTGGAGATGGCGCCGTCGCTGTCGTGGCTGTGCCCGTGCCCGTCGTCGGTGTTACCCGTGTGTGAATGTCCGGGCAGTTTCTCGCCCACCGCGTACGCGGTGCCGAACGCGCCGACGAGCACCAGCGCGAAGGCTCCGAGACGGGTGGCGACGGGCGACATGGGTTCAGCCCGCGACCTCGAAGCCGGCCTCGTCGATGGCGGCCACCACGGCTGCCTGATCGACGCCGTCGCCGGTGACAGTGACCAGCTTGGTGGCGAGGTCGACGGCGACGTCGCTGACGCCGGCCACCTTGCTCACTTCGCCCTTGACGGCCGCTTCGCAGTGGCCGCAGGTCATGCCGGGGACGGTGAGGGTGAGTGTGCTCATGTGATGCTCCTGGGTGGTGATGTGGCGAGTGGGTTAGGTGCGCAGCAGGCGTTCGACGGCGCGGGTGGCTTCGCTGACGAGTTCGTCGGTGCGTTCGCCGTCGGCAGCGGCGCCGGCGACGCAGTGCTGGAGGTGTTCTTCGAGCAGGTGCAGGCCGACGCTCTGCAGCGCCTTGGTGGTGGCGGCGAGTTGGGTGAGCACGTCGATGCAGTAGGTCTCTTCGTCGACCATGCGCTGCAACCCGCGCACCTGCCCCTCGATGCGCTTCAGCCTGGCCAACACCTTGGCCTTGTCGTCGTGGTACCCGGGCGTCCCGTGCATGACCGCACTGTACCCCCCGGGGGTATCCCACCACAACCCGCTCCCCCGACCCGAGTGGTTTCTGGGGCTGATCCTTCTCACGCCCCCTTCGGGGGCTGAGAATTCACCGATTCCGATCGAATTCGCGCGCCAGAAACCAGCGCTCGCGGACGCCGTCGGGGCTGGCGCCGCCGCGTCAGGGGCGTCCGGGGCGTCAGGGGCGCTCGGTGAAGATGGGGCGCCGCTTGCCGAGGAACGCGGCGATGCCCTCCTGGGCGTCGGCGGTGAGGGCGGCGTTGGCCATCACCTCCATCGCGTACGCATACGCGGCCGACTGATCCATCCCCACCTGGGCGTAGAAGGCCCGCTTGCCGAGGGCCTTGCTGGCCACACTGCCGCGGGTGGCTCGCGCCAACAGGTCGGCGGTGACAGCCTCTAACTCGTCGTCGGGAACCGCCTTGTTGATGAGGCCCCACTCCACCGCGGTGGCGGCGTCGATGGTGTCGCCGGTGAGGGCCATCTCCAGCGCCCGCTTGCGCCCCACGTTGCGGGCCACGGCCACCAGCGGCGTGTGGCAGAACAGCCCGCCCTTGCCGCCGGGCAACGCGAAGCCGGCGCTGTCGGCGGCGACAGCCAGGTCGCAGGTGGCCACCAACTGGCAGCCAGCCGCGGTGGCCAGCGCGTGCACCCGGGCAATGACCACCTGTGGGATCGACTGCACGGTGTCCATCATCTCGGTACACACCTCGAACAGGCGGCGGGCGTCGTGGAGGCTGGCGCCCGCCATGTCGCCGAAGTTGTGCCCAGCGGAGAACACCGGCCCGTTGGCCGCAATGATGACGCCGGTGGCCTCGCCCTCGCCGGCCTCGCGCAGGGCTGCGGTGAGTTCCTGCATCACGTCGAGGGCCAGCGCGTTGCGCTTCTCGGGCCGGTTGAGGGTGATGGTGGAAACGGGGCCGTCGTGCTCGACGAGGAGGTGCTGGTAGCTCACGCCAGAAGTCTCGCGCGCGGCACCGCCGGTGGTGCCCCCCCAGGGTCTCGAACCCTGAACCAACGGATTAAAAGTCCGCTGCTCTGCCATTGAGCTAGAGGGGCGAATGCCAGGCGTGTGAGCGTACCGGCCTGACAGACTGGCGGAATGGCGGACGACGAACTCGACCTCGACGGCGATGGCGTACCCGACGTGCGCGTGCCCGGACTGCCAGGCCGCATCGCGGCCGACAGCAACTCCGAGGGAGGCGAACCGATCAGCTCCGTCGGCGCGCAGGTCGACGCGGTGATGCCACCGACGACCAATCACCTGTCGCCGATGGGCCAGATCGAGCACCTCGGTCATGCGTTGCGATCCGAGACCGCACGTCGAGGCTGGCGTGGCCGGGTCATACGCAGCAGCGTGTTGCTGTTCATGGCGCTCATGGCGGGCCTCCTCATCGTGGGTGCCGTCTCCGCGCTCACTCGCTGACGCCATTCACAACCTGGCTACGGTGCGCACATGGATCTGTCACCCGAGCACGACCAACTGATCGACCGCCTCATCACTGCCATCCAGGCGGCCGACACCGAGGGCGTACGCGCCATCTACGCACCTGATGCGCGCATCTGGCACAACTTCGACGAGCGCGAGCAGACCGTCGACGAAAACCTGGCCACCCTGCTCGACCTGCATCGGCGTGCCACCGGCATCACCTACACCGAGATTCAACGCTACGACGCCCCTGGCGGATGCATCGAGCAGCACGTGCTGGTGGGTCAGGCCAAGGGTGGCCCGCTGCGCATCCCGGCGATGATCCGCTTCTGGATCACCGACGGCCGCATCACCCGCCTGGAGGAGTACCTCGACACCCGCCAGGCGCTGGTGATGTACACCGGCTGATCCGGCATCCTGAACGCATGACCGTCATCAAGATCAACGCGCTCACCGTTCCTGCCGAGATGGGGCCCGAAGTGGCCCGTCGCTTCGCCGCCCGTGTCGGCGCGGTCGACGGCCAGGACGGGTTCGAAGGCTTCGAACTGCTGCAGCCTGCCGACGCCCGCACCACGTGGCTCGTGGTCACCCGTTGGCGCGACGAGGCAGCGTTCGAAGCGTGGAAGGCGTCGCCGGCGTTCGCGCACGGCCATCGCGCCGAGGGTGGCGGTGGCCCGGCCCCAATGCCCATCCAGGCCGAACTGTGGAGCTACACCGTGGCGGTGGCCAGCCCCGGCGCCTGAAGCGGCGCCTGAACCATCGGCCCAACTGCCTGGTGTTTGACCGCTACGTGGTTTTCACCACGTAGACATCGCACGGGGCATGCTGCAGCACCGCACTGGCCACGCTGCCCAGCAGGCGGGCAGGGCCCTGCACCCGCTTGTTGCCCACCACGATGAGCACGTCGTCGTAGCGTCGGGCTTCCTCACACAACACGTCGGCTGGCTTGCCGTAGCGCGCCCCACTATCGATCGACAGCCCGGCCCGATGCAGCGACCGGGCCACTTCGGCCGCGACCGCAGCCGCTTCGTCGGCCCGGTTGATGAGCAGCCGATCGCTGCCCACCCCCACTTCCACGGTCTCCTGGTCGTCGCACGCCATGATGACGTGGAGGTGTCCGCCCAGCCGCACAGCCAGCGAGGCCGCGGTCTGCGCCGCATGGCGCGCGGTGTCGCTGCCGTCGACTCCGACGATGAGATGGGTGGTCATCGTGCCTCCTTGGCCCGTCGGTTGGGCACTGCCCCCGCATTGCTCAACCAGTGACGACTGTACTTCGCCGTTGGAGCCGCGCCGCCGACGTTGGGCCCTAGGCCGTACCCGCTGCCGCTGCGACGATGGCGGTGGAGGCCATTCGGTGAGCGTCGACACCAGCAGGCACCTGCCGCCGGCAGCCGTGGTGGAGCTGCGGGCCGTCACACGCACGTTCCCGCGCGCTCGTTCGGCGCCGGTGCATGCCCTGCGTGGTGTCGACCTTCACGTGGCACCCGGCGAGGTGGTGGTGCTGATGGGCCCCAGTGGTTGTGGCAAGAGCACCCTGCTGCAGATCGTCGGTGGGCTCGATCGCGCCGACTCCGGTGAGGTGCTGGTAGCGGGTGTCGATCTCTGCGCGGCCACCGAAGCCGCGCTCGATCGGTTTCGGCAACGACACGTCGGGGTGATGCTGCAGAACGACAACCTGCTCTCCACCGCGACCGCGGCCGAGCAGGTGGCGTTGCAGTTGCTCGCCCGCGGATGGGCATGGCGCGCCGCCGCTGGCGAGGCGGACCGTCTGCTGGGCCAGGTGGGGTTGGCGGAGCGCTCCACCCATCGACCGGCCGATCTCTCGGGCGGCGAGCAGCAGCGGGTTGCGCTCGCGCGGGCGATGGCGGGTGTCCCGGCGCTGGTGCTCGCCGACGAACCCACGGGCGAGCTCGACAGCGGTACCACCGACGAGATGCTGCGCCTCATCGTCGCTGCCAACGAGCGGCACGGCAGCACCTTCCTGATCGCCACCCACGACCCGCAACTGGCGTCGATCGCAACACGAGTGGTGCACCTGCGCGACGGGATGGTGGTGTGATGCACCGCACCCCGTCGACCTCGGTGCCCTTCCCCACTCGGGTTCGTCTCGCGTTCGGCGACCTGCGTGCGCAGCCGTGGCGCACCCTGCTGTCGGTGCTGGTGCTGGCCCCGTTGGCGGCCAGCTGGTTCCTGCTGGCAGCGGTGTCGTCGGCGCTCGCCGACCTGGGCGACGCTGGCGAGGCACGCAACCTGGTGGTGACCGAACCCGACGTGTTCGACACCGCCAACATCGCGCTCGGCCCATCGCATCTCTCGGTGGCCGCGCAGGCCGCGGGCGACGACGCAGAGTCGGTGACTGCGCTGGTGTTGCGCTTGGTAGAACTCGACGACCGGGTGCTGCAGGTGCGAGCAGCCGACCCCGCCACCTGGTCGTCGGTACACGGCCTCGAGTTGCTTGAGGGCACGACGCCGGATGCCACGGCCGATGAGATCGCCATCACCGCGGCGGTGCAGACGGCCACCGGGTGGGGCATCGGAGATCGAGTGCGCGTCTATGGCACAGAGTTCACCGTGAGCGCTCTCCTGCGTGGTTCGGGCAGCAAGGTGGCGTCGTTGTGGTTGCCCATCGATCGCGCCGAGCGTCTGTTCGAACGGCCCGACGAGTTCCAGTTCGCAGTGGTGCGAGTGCGTGCGAACGCCGATGGCGACCAGGTGGCCGATCGCTTGCGCGCCGTCTTCCCCGACCTGCTCGTGCTCGACGAGTCGGCCATTCAAGCCGAGGCCACCCGAGGCGTCCGCTCGCTCGGCGACCTCACCACCGCGTTCATCGCCGTGGGGATGGTGGGTCTGGCGGTGGGCAGCGCCAACGCCACCGCGCTCGCGCTGGCGGAGCGCCGCCGCTCCGTGGGCATGCTGCGGGTGATGGGCTTCACGCCCGCGAGGGTGCGCAGTCTCCTGGCGATGCGAGCGTTCCTGCTCACGTTCGCAGCGCTCGTGGTGGGCTTCGCGGCGGCGAGGTTGTTCCTGGCGACGCGGCCGACGTTCGTGTTGCGCACATTCACCGTCGACCCGCAGTTGCAGTTGCTGCCGGTGTTGGTAGGCGTGAGCGTGTCGTTGGTGAGCGGCTGGCTCGGCGCGGTGGTGGCGGCGCGTCGGGTGCTGCGCACACCTCCCTCGCAGTTGGTGGTGACGTGATGAGCGGCATGCGTGTGATGGCCATGTTCGGCGTGCGCGACCTTCGTCGCCAGTGGCGAGTCATGACGGCGCTCGGGGTGATGGTGGCGCTGACGATGGCGATGGTGGTGCTGCTCGACGGCTACGTGCACAGCATCGACGTGCGCTTCCGCGCCTATCAGCCGCGGCTCGTCGTGCAGCAGGAGAGCACCGTGGGCGAGTTTGCGGGGAGTCGCATCCCGGCCTCAGATCGGAAGAGCAAACGGCTGAACTCCAATCAC
>DMQJ01000035.1:8307-8934 GCA_003455715.1 Acidimicrobiaceae bacterium
CACGTCGGGTAGCGACGCGACGCTCATCGCCGGCGTCGACCCGGCCCGCTACCAAGCCCTCGACCCCTATCGCCTGGTGAGCGGTCGGCACCTGCGCTCGGGCGACACCGGCCGCACCGCGCTCCTCGGTGTGGCCTTGGCCGACCGCTTCGGCCTCACCGCTGGCGACACGGTTCGCCTGCGCGGTCGCGACTTCGCAGTGGTCGGCGTGTTCGAGTTGGGCACGTACCTCGACGACGCGGCAGTGCTGCCGCTGGCCGATGCCCAGGCGCTGCTCGGGTGGGGCGACGACGTGTCGTTGTTCGTCATTGGGGTGGGCGGGTCGCTCGCCGATGGCGACACGATGGCCGGCGGCCTGCTGGTGGCAGCTCGAGGCGACATCGCCCTGGTCGACGAGTGGCAGCCACTGATCGCACTGCTGGAGGCCTCGGTGCGCCTGCTCGCCCTCGGCGCGGTGGCGGTGATGGCGGTGGCGTTGTGGCGGCTGGCGTGGCTGCACCGGGTGGATCTCGGGGTGCTGCGCCTGCTCGGATTCCGGCGGCACATGGTGGCGGCGTACCTCGCCGTGCAGTCGGCGCTGCTGGTGTTGGCAGCCGCAACGGTGGGCCTGCTGGGCGCCCGCTGGTT
>DMQJ01000188.1:0-23371 GCA_003455715.1 Acidimicrobiaceae bacterium
CGGCATCGGCGCACAGCCTCGCCAGCTCCGCGGTCACCATCGAACTCAGCGAGCACGGCATGACCGGCGACATCGCCCTCGCCGTCGGCTCGCTGGACCAGGCGTTCGACGAGGCGCACCGGTCGGACGCACTCACCGCCGACGCGTATGCGGCCCAGGTGACCGCGTACCTCGACGAGCACCTCACCATCACCGGCGCCGGCGGCACTGAGTGGCCCGAGCAGTACACCGACTTCGACCGTCAGACGGTGGAAGGTATCGAGACCATCCGCGTCGGTCTGACCGTGGACGTCGCCGGCGACGACCCGAGCGAGTTCACGATCGCCTACGACGCCATCATCGAAGCGGTGCCTGGACACGAAGCAGTGCTCGTGCTCGTCGATGCGACGAACAGCGCGTCCACCCCGGGCGTGTTCACCGACGACGAGCCGACGATCACGATCGGCGACGGCAGCGCCGACGTCGCCATCAGCGACATGGCGTGGTTCGGGTTCCACCACGTCCTCGATGGCGCCGATCACCTGCTGTTCTTGCTGACGCTGCTGCTGCCCGCGCCGCTGATGGCTGCCGCAGGCAGATGGCGGCGCGGTCCCGGCGTGAGCGCCGCCGCGCGAAAGGTGCTGCACGTGGTCACCGCCTTCACCGTCGGCCACTCGCTCACCTTGGTCGCGACATCGCTCGGCTGGATTTCGGTGCCCTCGCGGCCGATCGAGATCATGATCGCCGTCTCCGTCGGCGTGTCCGCGATCCACGCGATCCGACCGCTCGTCCGCGGCGGCGAGACCCTCATCGCCGCCGGCTTCGGCCTCGTGCACGGCATGGCATTCGCCGGCATCTTGCACGACCTCGGCCTCAACGGGAAGACATCACGGATCGCGCTCTTTGCCTTCAACGTCGGCATCGAACTTGCCCAGGTGGCCGTGACCGCGTGCATCTTCCCGTCGCTGTACGTGATGTCCACCGGTCGCAGCTACCTGTGGGTTCGCATCGGCGGCGCGGTGATATCTCTTGCCACCAGCCTCGGCTGGCTCGCCGACCGGACGGGCCTGACTACCAATCCGTTGGCTGGCGTGGAGAGCATCGTGATCGCACAGCCTTGGACAGTGGTCGGTGCAATCGCGACGTTTGCCGGCCTGATGTGGCTTGTCGACCGTCGCTTGGATGGCTTGATGACCCCACGTAAGGTACGCCAGTTTGAAAGCGGTGATCTGCCCATGTGATGACGGCTGTGCCGAGAATGGGTCGAGTGGTTGCACCGTGTTCTCTTCCGGCGCGAACCGGTGCCAGTCAAAGCTGGCTGCCTTTGAGAAACTACGACTGATGAGTACATCAGATTTCCGAATCAGCCAGCCGGGTTCGGGTGACCCTCTGGTCGGTGCCGTGATCGCGTTGAGCAAGCATCACCAGTCGTTGCTTGGACAACTTGGGTACCAGGTGTTCCATGACTCGGCGGGACTTGGCTGCCTATTGGTAGCTGAGATGGGGTCGTCGGTTGCGGGCTATGTGTTGTTCCGCCGTCGGCGACGGGACCGCGCAGTCATGTTGGTCCACCTGTGTGTTGCAGAGTCGTCCCAACGTCTTGGTGTCGCTCGGTCGCTTGTGGATGAGGTTGCTGTAAGGAATCCCGCTGCGTCGGGTATCGGGGCATGGTGCAGATCGGACTATGCGGCGACGGCTGCATGGCCTCGGCTCGGCTTCGACAGAGGTGTCACCAAACCAGGCAAGGCCCGATCGCGGACGCAACTGGTCCACTGGTGGCGACCAGTCGCCGACAGGTCGCTCCTGATCTGTGAGCCAGACCCGGACGGTATTCCAACCGCCGCTCTGGACACGGACATCTTTCGCGATCTGAAGGAACCGAGGCATGAGTTCGTCGAGTCGCATGCCTTGGCAGCCGGCTGGCTCGCCGATGAAGTTGAGTTCGTTGTAACGGGCCATGTTGCCGCGGAGATCGACGCAGCCTCGACCCTTGTTCCGGCACTGCGAGGAACGTCCAACTCGTTCCGACGGCTTTCATCGCGACCAGAGGACTGGGAGCCCGTCAGGTCGCTCATCGATGCCCATGTGACAGACAAGTCCGTTGGCGACGGCGATCGACGGCATGTCGCCCAGGCGGCCGCCGCTGGAGCGACCTTCGTCGTAACTCGCGACGAAGCTTTGCTGGCGGCCTCGACGAGGATTGAGCAGGTCGCGGGAGTGCAGGTTCTTCGACCCTCGCAACTGCTTGTCCAACTCCACGCTGGGCTCGAGACCGTTGCATATCAGACGGCGGCTCTTTACGGCACTTCGTGGACGATCGGGCCGTCCTCCGAGGCTCCAAGCAAAGAGCAGCTGCGGCGCTTCGTCGGACCGGACGAGCGGCTCACACACCTGGCGATGCGCGTCAACTCTACCCTCGCCGAAGTAGCCGACGGCGCTCGCCTGTGGGCGATAACGCGAGACCGAGAGCTCATCGCCTTCGCAACCTGCCTGCCCGACGGAAACGACTTCGTCGTCACTGCTCTCCGTGTGGTGAGCAGCGTGCCGCAACGAACCTTCTGTCGACACATGGCTGACTCGCTCCGTCGGCATGCAAGTAGGCACGGGTTTCAAAAGATGAGGATCGACGACGCACTCCCGCCGTACGCCGACCGCGCGCTACGCGACGAAGGCTTCCAAGTAGGTCCTGACGGATGGTGGGCCAGTACGACGCCGGGTCTGCTGGCGGCCGATGACACAGAGCCCATTGCTGGGCGCCTCGTGGGCGATCTCACGCCGACTGAAGCACTTGAGCTGGAAACCCAGGTCTGGCCAACCAGAGTGATCACGGGCTCCACACCGACCTACGTAGTTCCCATCCGACCCGGGTGGGCCCTTGAACTCCTCGGCGCAAGCAACTCCACGCCCAGCCTGCTACCTCGACCGGACTCGCTCGGTGCGGCACGAGAACACGTGTACTACCGTTCGCCCATCCGCAGCCTCGAGGCGCCCGCCCGCGTCCTATGGTACGTCTCCGGAGGTGGAGCCGAAGGCGGTTTCCGCGCCGTGTCATGGCTGACGGCCGTCGTGACGGCAGGCCCGAAGAGCCTTTTCCGACGATTTGGACCCCGGGGCGTCTATAGCGAGACGGACGTCCTCGCGTCCGCCTCCCCGGCTGGTCTCGCGACTGCCATGCTGTTCACCCGAACTGAGCTCCTAGAACGGCCGATCACCCTCCGAGAAGCGCGCGGCTTCTACAGTCAGCTCAGCCAGACAGGATTCTTGCGATCAACCCGGAGAATCGACGAACATACGTTCGTAGAAATCTGTAGGAGAGGGTTTCCCGCATGACCGAACGATCGATCTTTCTCGCGATCCGCCCACGACACGCCGCCAACATCCTTCAGGGTGTCAAAACAGTTGAGCTACGCCGAACTCCACCTCGAATCGCCACCCCAACGATGGCTTACCTCTACGCCAGCTCCCCAACCAAGGCAATCGTCGGAACCTGCCGCATCACCCACATCGAAACCTGCAGCCCAAGTCAACTCTGGGCCCGCCACGGGCCCGCCACGGGCATCACCCGCGCGGAGTTTCGAGCCTACTTCAGCAGATGCGAACAGGCGCACGCACTCCACATCACCGATCCGCTGTCGCTCGGCAGTCCCGTGGAACTCGAGCAGATGAGGCTCCGATGGCGTGGCTTCCACCCGCCGCAGAGCTTCCGCTACCTCACGCCATCACTTGTCGCTACCCTCCAACTCACCGCGTGACATCCAGGCCATCACCAGCAGTCAACTCGATCACGGCGCGCTCAATCGTTAGAGGGACCCGATGGGTGGTCCAGGTGTTCTGCGGCGGCAGGTTCTGAAGCAACGCGAGTCGGACGGCCCGTCCACGTGACACCGACCGTTCTGGACCGGTCTGTTCCGTCTCATCCCGACTCCGGCGGTGAGTACTAGTCGCGCTGCTGGTGGGACGGGCGGCGACGGTGAGTACGACTGGTGAGAGACGGCCGAGTCGGCTTGTCGGCCGCCTGCGTCGGTCCGATGCGACGCCTTGACGCATCTGCGTCAGAACTCTTGCTCACGCTCGCGTCATCCGAGCTACGCAGCTACGTCATGACCGTCGGCTGCCCTGCCCCGGCGGCTCGTGACAAGGACCACCGGATGATGACCACTCCCGAACTAAGGCTTCTTCGCGGGCGCGACGCAACTCGCGTCGGCCGCACCGGCTTGCTGAGACTCGCAACGGCTGTGGGCGTCGCCGCTACAGGTGTGCTGGTGGGGACCCCGGTTCTGGTCAACGCTGCGGTGATCGAAACCTTCACCAAGGCCTACGACAACTGGCTGTTCGGCGACTACCTGCTCGTGGGCAACACGCAGATGCAGTGCATTACCACCACCACGAGCGACCGGTGGGACGCCGACAATGATGGCAATCGCACGGAGGCGCTCGCTCCGTTGGTCGACTTCGCCAGTCCCGCGTCGCTCATCACGGACTGCCTCGCCGACCAGGCCACGGACAACATTTCCAGTCTCACATCAAACGACTATCGGTGGATGGTGTTCAATGACGTCGACGGCGACAGCACCACGTTCAACTCCAGCTCGATCACCGTCACCATCCCGTCGGGTGCCACTGTGCAGTATGCCCAGTTGTTGTGGCACGGCAACGCTCTGGGCTCCATCGACTCGGCTAACGTGATCGACGATGCTGACTACGACCTGATGGACCCCACGGGTGCCCCGCTCGGGTCCTGGCCATCATGCAACTCGACGAATCTCGACAATGATTGGACTTTCTACGGAGAAGGTGGCGGTCCCGAGTTCGACAGCTCGACTCAGGGTGGCATCGTCACCAACCGTATGCGTGACGCTGCCAACGCCGCGGCGCAGGGCCCACGTAACCAGATGAAGATAAAGGTTGGTTCCGGTACCTACCAGACCGTTACCAGCTCCGATGAGGACATCACCCTGGCGTCAAGCACCGGACGTTTGTACCAGCAGGAAGCGGTGGTCACCAGTCTGTTTTCTGGCGTCCCGACCGGGAGCCCGCTCACCATCACCGGCGCCAACATCTCTACCGGTCAGGGGCACAACTGCACCGGCGGTTGGGCGCTTGTGCTTGTGGTCGCTACTCCCAGCGCCTCTGCCGCGTTTCCCGTGCCTCGCCGCATTCAGATCTACGATGGGTTCGCCGTAGTTGCGAACGGCGAGTCGGCCAGCACGTCCCTAGCAGGCTTCCTCGCCTCTGGACCGGGTACCGTGGAGCCGCGCGTGGGCGTAGTGGGCTGGGAGGGCGACCAACAGATTGCGGGCGACAGACTGACCTTTGAAGGCAGCACGCTGAGTGAGCCGCGCATCACAAGTGGACGAACCACTAACTACTGGTCATCGACGATCGGCGACTTCACGGGCAACCCCACTTACAACACGTACACTCGCAATCCGAACTGGGCCGACAACGCCGGACCCGACATTAAGACCGACAACGTGCCATTGTCGTTGCTCGCTGCTTCGGGCGACGGTCTCTCGGTGTCGTTCAGCACCACCGGTGACCAGTACCTTCCCGGCGCGTTCATCTTCTCGGCGGTCATGTCGCACCTGCAGGGCACCGTCTACGAGGACCTCGACCACGATGGCATCCAGGACGCAGGGGAGGCGGGCATCCCCGGTGTCACCTTGACGCTCACCAACGGGACGACCACCTACACGACCACGACCGACGCCGAGGGCAACTACATCTTCCTCGGGTCGAACGACGGCAACGGGGTGCCCACCGGCCTCCCCGCCGGCACCTACACCCTCACCGAGACACAGCCGTCCGGTTGGTCGGACGGCATCGACACGGTTGGCACGGCCGGTGGCAGCGACGGTACGAACAGTGCCAACGACGTGATCACCACGATCCAGCACGACCTGACCATGCCGTCCACCGAGTACAACTTCGGTGAGCACCGCGTGTCGATCGGCGACACCGTGTGGAACGACACAAACCGCAACGGCGTGCAGAACACCGGCGAGGCGGGCATCAGCGGCGTGACGGTCAACCTGTACGCAGCCAAGGGTACGACGCTCGTCGGGAGCACCGCGACCAACGGCTCGGGCTTCTACAGCTTCAGCGGCCTCAGCGCAGGTGCGACGTATGTGCTTGAGTTCGTCACCCCCTCCGGCTACCGGTTCACGGGTCAGGACCTGGGCGGTAACGACGGCACGGACTCGGACCCCAACACATCGACGGGGCGGGTGACGATCACCGCGCCGAGTTCTGGCATCGGGTCGGCCACCTCACCCGACAACCCCACCTTCGACGCGGGCATGGTGCAGGTGGATCTGGCGCTGAGCAAGAGCATCGTCACGACCGGGCCGTACTACCCGGGCCAGACCATCACCTACACGCTGACCCCGTCGAACGTCGGCACCACCAACGCCCTCGCCGGCTGGTCGGTCACCGAGGTGCTGCCCACCGGCATGAGCCTGGTGTCCATGTCCGGTACGGGCTACACGTGCGTGTCGAACACCTGCACCGCCACCGGAACGCTCGGGCCCGGCAACGGCAATCCGATCACGGCGACCGCCACCGTCGCCTCCACGTCGAACACGTCGCTGCGCAACGTGGCCTACGTGTCTCCTGCCGCCGGTGAGGTCACCGAGGTCAACGTTCTCGGCACGCCGCCCACGGCCGGGACCGACACCGCTGCAACCTCTACCAACAACGACGCACACGTGGACCTCAACTCGGGGCCGTCGTCGTTAGGCGACCGCGTATGGGTCGACGTCAACAGCAACGGTGTGCAGGACGGGGGCGAGGTCGGCCTGACCGGGGTGACGGTCCACCTGTACCAGTCCGACGGGACCACACTGATCACCTCGACGACGACCGACTACACCGGCAACTACTCATTCACTGGCCTGGCGCCGGCCACCTATGTGGTGACCTTCGTGCAGCCGACCGGCTACCTGCTGTCGCCGACGGGTGCGGGCACCGCCTCGACCGACTCGAATGGGCTGTCCACGACCGTGACGCTGGCCGCCGGCGCGACGGACTCGTCGATCGACCTCGGTGTGTACGAGTTCGCCTCGCTGGGCGACTTCGTGTGGGACGACCTGGACGCTGATGGTGTGCAGGACGCCGGCGAGCCGGGTGTGCCTGGAGTGACGGTGACCCTGTTGGGGTCCGATGGCACGACGGTGGTCGCTACCACCACCACCGACGCCAATGGCGGGTACGAGTTCACCGACCTGGTGCCTGGCACCTACACGGTGACGTTCACCCAGCCGGCCGGCACGCAGCTGTCGCCCACCGGCGCGGGTACGCCTTCGACCGACTCGAACGGGCTCACCACGACGGTGACGCTCACCTCGGGCCAGACCGACACCAGCATCGACCTGGGCGTGTACCGGACCGTGTCGCTGGGCGACTTCGTGTGGGACGACCCGGACGCTGATGGTGTGCAGGGCGCGGGTGAGCCGGGTGTTCCCGGTGTAACCGTCACCCTCTACGGCGCCGACCCCACGACCGCGGTGGCCACGACCACCACGAACGACGTCGGGTTCTACGAGTTCGCCGGCCTCGTGCCGGGTACGTACACCGTCACCTTCACCCAGCCGGCCGGCTACGAACTCTCGCCCACGGGCACGGGTACCCCGTCGACCGACTCGAATGGCCTGTCGACCGCGGTGACCGTACAGTCGGGCGAGACCGACTTCACGATCGACCTCGGTGTGTACCAGACGGCGACGATCGGTGACGTCGTGTGGGTGGACTACGACGCCGACGGTGTGCAGGATGCGGGCGAACCCGGTCTGCCCGGTGTGATCGTCACGCTGGACCCGGGCACCCCGGGTGATCCGAGCGACGACGAGACCACCACCACCGACGGCAACGGTGGCTACACGTTCACGGGGCTGGTGCCGGGTGACTACACCACCACCTTCACCGTGCCCGCCGGCTACACCGCCTCGCCGTCGAACCAGGGTGTCGACACCGGCCTGGACTCGAACGGTGCCGCCAGCAGCACGACACTCGTGTCGGGTGAGACGGACCTGTCCGTTGACCTCGGCCTGATCGGTGCAGCCGGCATCACCGTGGTGAAGGAGATCTGTGATCCCTCGGTTGCGGATCCGTGCGACCCATTGGCGGCGATCGGTGCCGGCGGCTGGACGGAGACCCTCGCGGTCGACTTCCTCGGTGATGTGACCTGGCGGATCACCGTTACCAACTCGGGCCTGCAGACGCTGACCGATGTGGTGGTGTCGGACCCGCTGGTGGCGTCGTGTGCGATGAACCCGCTGGTGGCGAGCATGCTGCCGGGCGCGTCGCAGTCCTACATCTGCACGACCAGCGAAGTGCTGGTCGGGTTCACGAACACGGCCACGGCCAAGGGCGACGACCCGAATGGCAACGAGGTCACCGATGACGACCCGGCAACGGTCACCACTCCGGCGCCCGTCTACGGGCTGGTGGTGGAGAAGTCGGTGGTCAACGCCTTCGGTGAGTGGACCGCCGACACCGCGCCCGGCATCTACGTGACGGTCGGCGAACCGGTGTCGTGGGTGTACGACGTGTCGCTCGGGGCGTCGGCCAACGTGCCGGTGTCCGGGGTGACGGTCACCGACGACGGCGGCCCGCTCGCCGGATTCACCGCCGAGTACGTCAGCGGTGACACCGACAACGACGACCTCCTGGATCCGAGCGAGACCTGGCGCTTCGAGTCGCCCGCCTCTCTGACGGTGACGGCCGGCCAGTACACGAACACGGCCACTGCCACGGGCACGCCGATCTCGCCTGCCGGTGAGGATCCGTTGACCGCCACCGACCCAGCGAACCACTTCGGTATTGACCCCGGCGTGGACGTGGTGAAGACCACCAACGGACTCGACGCCAACACCACCTATGGGGCGTTCATCGCCACCGGAGCCGGTGTGGCCTGGAGCTACGAGGTCTCCAACACCGGCAATGTGCCACTCGCCGACGTCACCGTGGTCGACGACCAGGGTGTGGTCGTCTCGTGCGGCCTGGCCGACGGTGACGACGACGGCGACATCGACCTGCTCGCCGTCGGCGGCACGGTCACCTGCACCGGTACGGGCACGGCGATCGTGGGCCAGTACGCCAACACGGTCACGGTCACCGGCCAGCCGGCCGACGACCAGGGCAACCCGATCGCCACCACCGACGACACCCCGCTGCCGACGGTGACGGCCGACGATCCGTCGCACTACTTCGGTGTGAACCCGTCGGTCGAACTGGTGAAGACCACCCAGACGCTGGACAACGACACGATCACCGGTCCGTTCGTGACGGTCGGCGACGCGGTGCTGTGGACCTATGAGGTCACCAACACCGGGAACACGGCCCTGCTCGCCGTGACCGTCACCGACGACCGGGTCGCCGCCTCGGCGATCGACTGCGGTGACGGCTCGAACGCCGTCGCCCTGCTGCTGCCCGGTGCGACGGTCACCTGTACCGCAACCGCCACGGCCACCGCTGGCCAGTACGCCAACACCGGTTCGGTCTCCGGTCAGCTGGCGTTCCCGACCACCGTGCCGTCCGACCCGTCCGACCCGGACACGTGGCCCACCGATCCCGCGGCCTACACGCCCGTGACCCTCACCAACGGCAGCGAGCCGATGGCACCTGTCACCGACACCAACCCGGACCACTACTTCGGTGTGGTCTCGGCGGTCTCGGTGGTGAAGTCCACCAACACCGTCGACGCCGACGCACCGTTCGGCCCGCTGGTGCACGTGGGCGGCCCGGTCGAGTGGACGTACGAGGTCACCAACGACGGCACGGTCGCACTCGAGGACGTGACCCTCGTCGACGACCAGATCCTGGCTTCGGCGATCGACTGCGGTGACGGCAGCAACGTCATCGCCCTGCTGCTGCCCGGTGCGACGGTCACCTGCACTGCCACCGGCACGGCCACCGCGGGCCAGTACGCCAACATCGCCGACGTGACCGGCACCCCGGTGTTCCCGGATCCGACCGTGGTCGACGACCCCGGCTTCGATCCGGACGACCCGTCGACGTGGCCGACCGACCCGGCCGCCTACCAGCCGGTGACGGTCACCGACACGACCGGCTCCGGGACGGACCTGCCGGCGGCCACCGCAACCGATCCGTCGCACTACTACGGCGCCACGACCGGTGTCACTTTGGTCAAGTTCACCAACGGTCAGGACGCCAACAGCGAGCCCGGCCCGTACATCGTGGTGGGGAGCACGGTCACCTGGACCTTCCAGGTCGCCAACACCGGAACGACGGCACTGGTGAGCGTCACCGTCACCGACGACAAGGTCAACGCCTCGGCGATCGACTGCGGCACCGGTACGAACACCATCCCGGTGCTCCTGCCCGGACTGACAGTCACCTGCACCGCCACCGGCACCGCTACTGAGGGCCAGTACGGCAACATCGGCGCCGTGACTGGCGACCCGGCCATGCCCGACCCGTCGACCCCCGGGATCGACCCGGCCGACCCATCCACCTGGCCGACGACACCCGGTGCGTACACCCCGGCCGTCACCACCGACCCCGCGGGCAACACCACGCCGCTCACCCCGGTGACCGACGACAACCCGTCGCACTACTTCGGCGCCGACCCGTCGATCCAGATCCAGAAGCAGGTCTGCGTCCTCGCCGACCAGGCGCTCTGCAGCCCGGCCGACAACGCCCACTGGGCCGACTTCACCGTCATCACCCAGGGCACCCTTGGCACCTTCCGAATCACGGTGACCAACACCGGCAATGTCACCCTGGCGCCCGTCCAGCTCACCGACCCGCTGGTTGCGGACTGCGCTGCCACCTTCACAACGCTCACCCCTGGCCAGGTGGAGGTCGTCACGTGCACGATTGACCCGGTGCCCGGAAGCCTGCGCAACACGGCCACAGCAACCGGCCAGCCCGTCGACGGCGAGGGTGACCCCATCATCGACCCGGCGACCGACGAACCGGTGCCCCCCGTGACCGACGACGACGTCGCCGATCTCCAGTTGCCGCCCGACTTGGTGATGGCCAAGACCTCGAACAAGACCACTGTGATTGTGGGTGCCATCGTCGACTACACCATCACGGCCGTCAATCAGGGCCTCGGCCCGGCCGCCTCGGTGGTGGCGGTAGATACGTTGCCCGTCGGTATGGAGCCCGTCGGCCTGCCGCCGAACATGTCGTACGACCCGACTACTCGTCATCTCACCTGGATAGTGGGTGACCTCGCCGCTGGTGCTGCCAAGTCCATCACGTATAGCGTCGTGATCGAAGACGTCACAGGAGCGCTGGTGAACGTGGTGGTGGCCAGTAGCGAGACCCCGGGCGACCCGCCGGACAACAACGACGCCGAGACTCCGGTGCAGGTGACCCGGCCAACCGTGCCACAGACCGGAGGGGACTCCGGTCGATTGCTCTGGCTCGGTGGCGGCCTCCTCGGTGCGGGCATCAGTGCCGTGCTCATCGGTCGTCGACGCCGGCAGGCGTTGGAAGGGCGGCCGAGCCGATAGAAGTGCTGGGCCGCCCCGTGGAGCCGCGTCTCGTCAAGTAAGGCCGTGTTTCAAGGCGCCAACGCGGACCAACTCCTGGCGAGCCTTACTGGGCGTTGCGCGTCGTGGCTGTGGAGTTGCGCACGGTGAGTGGAGCCAGGGCGAGCGCCGACAAAGACGGGCACGTGGCGGACGAAGCAAGGGTTCGGCTCGACAGTGTTACTCCCGAGATCGAGTTGACGACGGTGGAACATGGGCCGCCGTTGTCGCTGGCGGTCATCGACCAGTTGTAGACGGCGAACTGGCGGTCACCGTCGCGGTCAGTGCATCCGAGGGCGACCTTGCCGGTGATTGTGACCGTGGAGAAGATTGGGACCGTCACGGGGAACGACAGCGTTGAGGTGGCCGATGAGACGGTGGGGGTTGGCGAGTTCTTCTGGCTGCACCAGACGGCGGCACCACCGCAGGGGCACGGTCCGGCGAAGTTGATCGTGATGACAATCGTGCTGGATGCGCCTGCGCAGGCGGTTCGTACGAACGAAGCGGAGGCGGTGACGTTGCCCGGAGCGCACTTGGCGGAGAACACTCCGGCCAAAGCCACCTCGGTGGTGAGCAACACCGGGGCAGTCCATCCGACGGCGCCCGCGGCAGCTGCTCGCCGGAGCAAGGAGCGCCGGTCGAACCCAGGGCTATGGGTCTCTGCATTGGGTTGCATTTGCTGGCGGCTGAGCGTCACGACCGCTGGCTCTATGGTGTGGTGATCTGTGCGGTGGCGGTGGCGGTGTTGCCACCGAAGTCGGTGACGGTGAGTTCGAGCCAGAGGTTCAGGCCGCTTTCGAGTGGTACGAAGGTGAGTTCGATGTCATCGAGATCCGCGTAGAGTCCGATGTCGCTGGTGGCGTCCCAGGTGCCGCTGCCGTCCGGGGTGCGGGTGTATTGCTCGGGCACGATGATGCCCGTCGGGTCGGTTGAGAGTTCTCCGTAGCCGCCGAGTGTCTCGTTGTATGCGTAGTAGGTCTCGTCGATGATCTTGAAGGTGTCTGTTTCGACGGTGATGAGGAGAAGCACATCTTGGTAGGTCTCGCCGGAGACGTCTTCGGGCGAGTAGTACGCCATCGGGACGCTGATTGTTGCTACGCCGGCTTCGTGGTCCCAGACGATCGAGACGTAGGCCTCGACTTCGTCGAGGCCGTCTGACATTCGCAGGATGGTCAGGTCGTAGAACCCGGTTGCGGTGCCGTCTGCCGTGTCGCTACCGGTGGTTCGTTCGTCGCCGAGGTAGGTGATCGATCCGTCGGGAAGGATGACGCCGTATGAGACGGTCGTGTAGGCGATGTTGGTGACTGTTGCCGGGTCGAGCGCTGCTGAGATCGTGACGCCTTCATCGCTCAGCTCGACCACCGTACCTTCGTCGCCTGAGGTAGCGAATCTCGGTTGACTGTCCGCGGGGATTTCGCTTCCGACGCGGTAGTAGCCGACGAGCATCTCCGACCACTTCGAGTTGTCGACCACGTTCGCGTATTCGGCGGACAGGAACTCCTCGGTCTCGGGGAAGTAGATGGACAGCCCTGTAGCGCCCAAGGTGGACCGACCCTTGACGGACGCGAGCACCACATCGTTGAGGGCGCGGGTGACTTGGTCGGCCTGTGGCGCTAGGTCGAGGGCCTCAACGCCAATCGCCGCTACCAGTTGTCCGAGGTCGGCCATGTGGGTGCTCTCGACGGGGTCTGGGCTTCGACCGAACTCGAGGGTGTCAGCTCGGGTGGCACCGAGCACTGGTGCGACGGCTGCGACGCGTTCGTCGATCGCGGTCGCAAAGGAAGCCATCGCAGAGTCGAGCGCAGGCATCATCGTCAGATCGAGAAGATGCAATGTGATCGAGTCTGCGGTGCCCTCCGCCTTTGCCTGGTCTCGGAACCCGTTCAGGATCTCTCGACCGAGTTCGTCGACATCGGTGTCCGGCCGCTCCGCAAGCAGTGCGAGACTTCGGTAGTCCCAGCCGTGTCCTGGCTCAAGCTCCTGCGACGCGATCATTCTTCTGGCCACCGGAGCGAGTTCGCTCGCCACCTCGTAGGTCGCCATGAGGCAGGCGTCGAAGCCGAGCAGATCCAGCTGCGCTACCCCGGCTCGTTCCAGCCCATCTGCGATCGCGGAATGCATCTCGGCGAGAGTGAGGACGTTCCCGCCAGCCGACCCATCATCCCCGACCCCAGGCCACGACGCCCCGTGGTCGGAGATGATCAGGGCGTAATGCTGCGCCGGGTTCAGTTCGATTCCGGTGGCGATGAAGTCAGCAAGAACGGCAGGGTCACCGGTGTCGACGTCGCCGAGGTCCTCGACGACCGTCGCTGTACCTTGCCCGACTTGAAGCAGCTTCCCGCCCGTCCAGTCCGGCAACCCAAGCACAGGCTCGTCGCTGTAACTATCCGAGCGGTCCACCAACGCAAAGATGTTCAACGCGTCCGTTGTCCCAACGGCCCCCATCTCGCCGACGTCCGAGATGAGGAACGGCTCCAGGTCAGTGTCGGCGATCGAGTACACGAGCACCGTCCACGACTTGGCCTCCACAGCCGGGAGGGTCGTGGTCGACGCAGCCGTGGTTGATGTCGTTGTCAGCGCAATAGACGTAGTGGTTGACGTGGACGCCGGAGGTGCCGCTCGGTCGTTGCCATTGTGACACGACGCAACCAGAGCCACAGCCGAAAGAAGGGCGAGTGTCGCTCTTGCCCCGAGGTGCACGGTCATTTCAAGTTCTCCATGTGTCGTCGTTGTCAAGGCGGGTGCTGGGCCATCGACGGCCCGGTGAGCGCGAGGGACGTGCAGGTCTCGATGCGTTGCAGTTCCGCGCCTCGCGATTCTGAGGCGGGAACTCCCGCGGGCGATCATCAAGTTCGATGGATTTCCTGGTGGTCCCGTTGCCAAGCCCACTGGCGGTGAGCCTGCGCGGCGCATCACTCCACCAATTTGGATGATGAACCCGCCGTCGCTGACGTGGATCATGGCTTCCGACTTGCTGGCTGGGATAGGCAGCGAGCCAAGCTACGGGAGGAGAGCACGTGTCGAGGGCTGGTTTGGGCGATGGCGGGAGTGGCCCTGATCAACCATTGGCAGCCAGAGGCGGGCTGCGACAGCGGTTGCCGCGACGAGGCATCGAACGCCTTGTTCGCGTCAAGTCCTCCCCAACCTCTGGGCCTCAGGAACGTCACCGCATGCTCGAACGAGCAAGTGATTGGATCTGGTGCGGCAGGCAGACCGAGGCCGCTCAACTAGCGCGCGACGTAAAGGATGGGCTGTTCGGTCCACCATCAAGCTCGGAGGTGGCTTGGTCGCTGGCTGTTCGATCGTTGGTGGACGGACTTCGCGGGGAACTTCCACCGGCCCTCCACCTGCTCCGAGATGCCCTGCACAGCCTCGATGTCGGGGCACCATCGTTTGCCAAGACACGTCCGCTTGCAGACTGTGGCACCGCTGCGCAACTTCTCGGCGATGTGCAGACGCTGGCATTCGTTGCTCCGATGGTTGTGGAGTGGGCTGAACAGTTCGGCGACATCTCAGCGTCGGCGCGAGGCTGGAACCAACGTGGATTCGTCCTGTTGAGTGGGGTGCCGCGTCGGGCGAGTACCCATCACTTTCACCCACGGTGCGCCACCCATCCGGCGGCCTTACGGACAGTTGCGGAAGCCAGAGAGTGCTTCCTGGCAGCGGCGAAGGCAGCGGGCAGAATCGAGGACCCCGGGCTCCACCTCAGTACCGCTCTTAGCCTCGCGATCGCCGATGCGTTCCTGGGCGCGCAGGGCGCTGTCGAGAAACTGCTGGAGCTTGTCGAACTTTTCTCCGAGCGCGGAAGGCTCGTGTCCCGCGTGACCGCCCAGTATCACGCGGGCCTGCTCCTTGCAGACGTAGGCAGCTTCTCGGACGCTGAGCGCCTGCTCATGGACGGACTCGAGGCTGCGCGGGCGCTCGGTGCCGCGACTCTCGTGGAACAGATCACGGGTGCCGTGCTGCGACTTCACTCCTTCACTGGCGATCTCGGGCGGCTCGACCGAGCTGTCCAAGAGTTTTGGTCGGCAGCCGACGAAAGCACCGCGACGCGAGTGTTGGCCGGGGCGACGTATGCCACACGAACGGCGGGACTCGAGACTCGGCCCTCCGAGGCTGAGCCCGAGAGCTCCGATCCGCTCACAGGCCTACTTAACCGATACGCGTTCCTTGCGCGACTACCTGCCGTGCGAGAGCGTGGTGGAACTCTGGCCGTGATCAAGCTAGCCGACTTCTCAAGGCTCAACACGATGCTCGGCTTTGCGGGCGCTGACCACGCGCTGCAGATCGTGGCCCACAGACTCAGTGTCGCATGTGGGGCGACACTCGCTGGCCGCCTTTGCAACGCCGAGATGGCCGTCTACTGGGGTGCAACTGAAGCAGCTTCGTCCCGGCAGTCGCTGACCGAGCTGAGGCGCGAGCTCACTGTTGGGACGAAGTCGTTTCTCGTAGACCTTCGCGTCGGATTCGTTCAAGACAGCGGCCACGGCGAGGCGGAGCGCCTCGTGCGCGGTGCCTACACGGCCCTCGGACGGACCACCGCTGTCGCATCGAACAACTGGTACAGCCAGTCGGACGAGGAGGCCGAGACGCGCCGATCCGTCATCCTCAACGGCCTTGAGACAGCTTCGCTCGACGACTTCAACTTTGTCGCGCAGCCGATCGTCAATCTGATCACAAGAGAGGTCGAGTCGTTTGAGTTGCTGACGCGCTGGGACTGTCCTGGCCTCGGTCCCGTCCCGCCGGACGAGTTCTTTGGGCTGGCAGGGGCGACAGGGAAGTTGGCAGAGCTGACCGAACTCTCTCTGTGTCAGGCCTTGCAGGTCGCGTACAAGCACGACCTGCCAGGCATTTCGGTCAACATCTCTCCAGGTCTTCTGTCCGATCCATCCTTCGCAGACATGGTGCTCAGAAGCGTGACTAACGCCGGGATTGCGCCTTCACGGCTTACGATAGAACTGCTCGAGACGAGCCTGCTGCCGGAGAAGAGCGCCGAGTCGGACGTCCTTGATCGTCTGCATTCCCGAGGCATCTCACTGTCAGTAGACGACTTTGGCACCGGCTTCTCCAACCTTTCCTACCTCATTGATCGTCCCATCTCCGAGATCAAGGTCGCGGGGGTGTTCACCCAGAGCATCAACACGAACTCGAAAGCGAGACGGATGATCGCGGCAGTGAACGAGTTCGCGACAGAGTGCGGCGCTCGGGTGGTGGCCGAGGGAGCAGAGAGTGCGGAGCAGATCCGGGCCCTCCGCGAACTGGGTTGCGTTCGAGTGCAAGGTTACGCGGTGGCGCATCCAATGCCGCTGGCGAACCTCGGTGAGTTTCTGAGCCAATGGAGATCCGCCGTGAACACCGGTCCAGCCCTAGTCGACCATCAAGCGGGGTGGTCGGTGTAGGAGAGACGCCGCAGCCTCGACCCCGTCTATCGTCCACCGAAGTGGTGGATTGATGAACGGTCGGCGTCACCAGTCAGCCTCCTCGTGGTCCCGTCAAGGATGGGCCAGAAACGAGACGAACAAGGTGGACACTCGATCGCCACCCATGGGAGCCGGAGGCGACCAGGATGAGCGCCCTGGTCGTACTTGTCGCCATGGTTTCGATGCCCCTCCCAGTCCTTGCAACGCGTGTGGGCCGGGCAATTCTCTCCGTCGTTGCCAGCGAAGTCCGAAGGGGAGACTGGGTGATTGGAGTCGGCTGGGTGGTGGAGGTCGAGGTGCTCGAGAGCGCAATCGGGGTTGTTCAATCGCATCGTCATCGCCACTTCTTGAGACACGATAGCTACGTCGAGATCCGGCGTCGCTGTGGCACGCCCACAGTCTGCGGAAGTTGCGCAGATGGCACGTCTCGCACCAAGTTTCACATCGAGCGAACATGAGGGAATCGAATGGCCATCGTCGCTGCCACGGATGACCAGGCGCCAATGTCTGGCCGAAGGCCGTTGAGTCGACCAACCGAAGTCCGGTCCGGCTACACAACGAGACTGCACCCACGATGAGCGTGGTCCGCTCGAAGCTGATCGCACGGCTCGAACGTTCCGGGCCAGAGGTCGTAACAGTCGTAGCCGCGGGTGCGGGCTACGGCAAGACCACCCTTGTCCAGCAGTGGCTGGGCCAGCGCGAGGGCCGGACCGTGATGCTCAGTGTTGGCCCCGACACGGCGGGCGTCGTGGCATTCGGAAGAGCCCTGATGGACCGGTTGGGCGATGTGTTCCCGGACGACCCGCAAGTGCAGGACCTGGCTCGCCGGGCGTACGGCACGTTTCCGGACTGGGCGAGGGTGCTCGTTCAACAACTCATCGTCGTCCTGGCGGGTCTGGAAGTGACGCTGGTGATCGACGACGCGCACCATCTCGACTCAGACGCCGAGGTCGGGATACTGGGTCCCCTCATCTCTGAGACCTCCGGTCGGACCAAGTTGGTGGTCGTCGGACGACGAACGCCGGCTCTCCCGCTCGCTCGCCTACGGGCGGAGGGTCGAGTCGAGGTCCTCGATGTGCGGACTCTTCGGTTTGACTCCGAGGAAGTGGCCCAGGCGCTCGCCGGGTCGCCTTTGGGAGAGGCGGCGATTGAACGTTTGGTGGCGCGAACAGGGGGATGGCCCACTGGAGTTCGGCTGGGAGCTCTCGCCCATGCCGAGGCGCACCCGGAAGCGTCGACACTAGAGAGGTCTCCGTGGTCGGTACACGACTACCTCCAAGAAGAGGTGTTCTCAAAGCTGTCGAGCGACGAGCTGCACTTTCTCGAGGACGTTGCGGCCCTTGCGCCGACTTCGGCAGAGTTCTGCGATGAAGTGCTGGAGCGCTCGGACTCAGAGCGGCTTCTGCGCTCGGCTGCCAGCGGGTACGTTCCGATGCTCGATGTCAGCGCCCCGCCGATCACCGTGAGCATGCATGAGCTGCTGGTTGATGAGATGCTCTCGCGGAGCGCTGCGCGAGAGAGGGGCAGAACACAACGACTTCGCGTTCGCGCAGGCCACATCTGCCGGTTGAGCGGGCAGCTTGATCAAGCGTTCAACTATTACCTCCTCAGCGGCGAAGCAGCCAGCCTCGAACGATTCCTGTACTTCCAGACGCTGCCACTTGCGTTCACGGGCGATCAAGGACGGCTCGCCGGTTGGCTCGGATCAATCCCGGCCAGCCTCGGTCAATCCTCGGCCGTGAACGTCAGTCGGCTCATTTGCGCAGCAATCAACGGCGACGTCTGGGAGACGATTCGTTTGGGAGGCTCGCTGATGCGCTCGGGAGAGGTGTTGCCCGATGGGTCACCCGCCGGCGAGGTGGCGAAGCTGGTCTACAGGTTCGTCGGAATACAGCCTCTGGCGCGCTCGGCCGAGCCCCAACTACAAGACTCCGATGCTTTGGGAGCCATCGATCGACTGGTGCATGCGTGGAACGACTGGGCCCACGACAGCGTCGACCGGGCACTGAGTGCCTTGGTCGCGTTGGGTGGCCCGTTGGCGAACCTTCCGCTTCTGAACGGTGCGAGGTGCTCGATGCTGGCCTTGATCGAGATCTACCGCGGCAACTGGAGCCGCGCCGAGGACCTGCTCTTGCAGTCGCGAGGCCTCTATGAACGGTGCGCAGCTGATGACCATCCGCTGACCTCGTTCTCGGACGCAGTAGGGGCAAGGCTCTCGGCTCACGCCGGCGACATCGACCGGGCTACCCAGCTCGCTCAATCGTCACGCCTCAAGATGGCTCGCATGGAAGGCACAGTTGTCCGCCGGTTGGCAACCCTCATAGAGCTGGCCACCGTCTACCTTCAATTGGAGGACGTGTCAACGTGCCGCTTGCTCGTGGCGGAGGCCGAGAGAGTCTCAGTTGACTGGCCTGAGGCGACGCTTCTGCTCCGGAACCTGGGGGCCATCAAGCAAGCCGCCAGCTCGCTTCCGCGGCGAACAGGCATCATCTCCCCCCTCTCGACGGCTGAGCTGAGGGTGCTGGCCTACTTGCCCACCCATCATTCGATTCCCCAGGTTGCACGCAAGCTGTACGTAGCACCGAGCACCGTGCGGAGCCAGGTCTTGTCGATCTACAGGAAGCTCGGTGTCAATAGCCGCGCCGACGCTGTGCAGGCCGCGAGAGCGCTCGGATGGCTAGAGGGGTAACGCGGCCCGCGTGGCGGCAGGGCTCAACTATTCGTCGCGGCGACCGACAATCCACCAAATCGACGGATTGATCCAAGAAGGCGTTCGAGCAGACTCTCCGCTGCCAAACCTCGCCTGGAGGGCCTGGTCGTGTCAGGCAGGGCAACCGAACACCCATCTGCTGAGGGGCGATGACTGCGGCACCGAGCGAACCTGCAGAACTTTATGGCGCTTTCGACCAGGCGGTGGAGTCAGTTCGCCAGTCACCAAGCTCAGGGTCGGTTCTCTCTGGAAATCGGCTCTGTGTCGCCATGGCGACGTTCGACGACTTCGACGGTGCCTGGTTCACGATTCAGTCGCTCCGCCTTCACCACCCCGGCGTGGCAGACCGGGTCTCCCTCTTGCTCCTCGACAACAATCCCGGAGGTGTCACCTCGCGGGCGCTGAGGGCCATGGTGGATCAGATCCCGAACTGTCGGTATCTGCCATTCGAGGGGTACCGCGGAACGTCGGTCAGGCATCTCCTCTTCGCCGAGACGGATGCCGACATAGTGTGTTGCGTCGACTCGCATGTGCTGCTGAGCCCGGGATCGCTTGAGGCAGTGTTGGACTACTTCGATGACGAGAATAACAAGTTCGACTTGTTGCATGGAGTGCTTCTCGGAGCAACGAGCACTCCAGCCGCGACTCACATGGAGCCAATTTGGTCTCAAATGTTCTTTGGCCGATGGGGCCTCAATGGGCTGGCCGCAGCGAAGGGAGAGCCGTTCGAAGTGGAGATGCACGGCCTTGGAGTCTTCGCATGCATGAGAGAGAGTTGGCCTGGACTGAACTTCCGATTCAGGGGTTTTGGTGGAGAAGAGGGCTATTTGCATGAGAAGGTTCGTCGACGTGGTGGAAGGAATGTCTGCCATCCGAGGCTCGGATGGCTCCATCGATTCGAGAGAAACGGTGGAACTCCGTACCCGAACGAACTGAGTGACCGAATCCGCAACTTCCGCATCGGCTGGCGTGAACTTGGCTGGGATGAGAAGGTGATTGAAGAGCACTTTCGCTCGGCGATAACTGACGGACATCAGCGAGAAGCAACCTTCGCCTTGGTGGAGAGGCAACTCGCGTCGCCGCGACTGCGTCTAGAGGCCTTGCTGGTTCTGGCGAGCACGGACCAAGAGTACGACTCCACGACGACGAGTCTGCAGGGGATCGACATAGGCTGGCTAGCGGAGCGGGTGCCGATACCGCAGTCCCCGACCGATGAGCGAACGACGTCCGCTCGGCGAGCGGCCATCGAACTGGCGGGACGCCGTGGATACAACCATGCGCTCGTCTTGGACCCGGGCGCGACCCTGAATGAGGCGACCATGGTGGAGCTCGAAGCAGCGCTGAACATGATCGACTCCGGACAGCACTCCGTAGTTGTGCTGAGTCAGGCTCGCGGGGCCGGGGTGCATCTCGTTCACTCGAGGGCTTACGAAGTCTGGCCGAGCGAAGTTGGGAACGAAGGCAGCGGCCCGTCGCTCACGCCCGCGGTAGCGCGAGTCGCCGTCGATGTTCCCAACCTTGAACCGGCCTGGCAGAGACACGTTCGCCGAGCAGTCGTGGCGGTCCTCCTGCCCCGAGACCACCTTCCATTCATACGGGACTGGAGCAAGCACCACCGCGACCAGGGTTGGGAGGTTTGCCTGCTCGACAACACCGGATCTGTGGGCTCCGTCCGCCACACGAGTGCCCATCGACGCGACCTACTTGCCCGGCGGCAGAGGCCGAGCCACCACTCGTACACCCAGGCGATGGATGACGGAGAAGTCACCCGAGCGCTGCGAGCTTTGGTAGACGACCTTGGGGTGATGGTGCAGGCTTGGCAACCGAAGGCCGAGGACGGCGAGGTGGTGCACGGCCAGGCGGAAGCATACGCCCGGTTCATCGAGGCGAACCGGGCGTTCGTCGACTGGGCAGCCTTCATCGACGCCGATGAGTACCTGTGTGCCGGATCGAGCCGCGACTGGGATGACCTCCTCGACCGATCAGAAGCACAAGGCTGTCCGCGTATCCTTCTCGACGCAGTTCGCTACGAGCGGCGTTGGAGTGAGCAAGGGCTACCACGATCTGTTCCAACCCTGCAAGCGACATCAATACAACACGGCGGCTCAAAGAACCTCGTCAAGCTTCGGGATGTCACGCGTGCAGACGTGCATTGGGCATGGGAATTCGGAGAGAACGACCTGTATGCAAATCCCGACAGACTCGCCTTCGGATTCCGACATTACAGGGATGGCGGCAAGGTCGACGATCTCCGGCTCTCGCGTCGCAAGCTGAGTACGTGGATCGACGAGAGTGTAGCAGTGCAGCCGAAGACCAGTTCGCAGGATCACGTGATCACTAGAGAACAAAGGCGGAATGATGAGATGGCTGTGACGACAGAGGGATGGAGGCCAAGGTGGAGGGAGGGTCTGGAGACCGCTGAGGTTGCTGATGGCATGGTTGTCTACGGCAGCGAACTCGACGATGTCAGTCACCTCAACAGTACGGCAGCAGCGATCTTCCTCCTTTGTGATGGAAAAGGCAGTCGGCGCGACATCGAACGCAGCTTTGCTGAGGTCTTCGCGCTGACGGAGCCGGCCATTGAAGATGTCGACCGATGCCTAGAGCAGCTCTATGCGCAGGGATTGCTGCATTGATCGATTTTCAGTTGCTTTGGTTTAGAGTGAGAATTGATGCGACTAAAGCGCATCCATCCGCGGCCGAGGTGCTCAGCTTCTTGGTGCAGAATGCGCACCAGGACGACCTTGAGCCGACCAGAACCCTTCAACTGGAAGTAGCCGACCGCGGCTGTGGCTTCCAACTTCGGGAGTTCGGAAGCATTGGACAGTGGGTGGCCGACTCAACGGAGCTCCTTGACGCGGTCTATCAGCTCGTCCATCAGCGGGTCTTCGATGAAGCCACCTTCCGAGGGTGGGTGCGACTCCATTCCGCGACCTTCGACCTTGGTAGTACGAGATGCCTCTTGGTGGGTCCGTCAGGGGCGGGCAAGACGACCCTGTCCTGTGCTCTTGTGCTGAACGGAATAGATGTACAGGCCGACGAGAACACTTTCATACGGGGCGGAGTGGCTCTGCCGCTGCCTCGTCCCTTCCATCTGAAAGCCGGTATGGAGCACTATGTCCCGTGCCTTCGGGAACACACAGGAGGGCTTCCGGCAGTGCGAGAGGGAGCCGTGAGAGCATGGTGTCCACGAGTCGACGGGCCGTGGACGATTGACAAGCGGCGCGTCGATCTCATCGTGTTTATTCGTCGCGATGCTCACTCCACTCGTGCCGAACGGCTTGAGACCGCGTCCGCCTTTGGGTCACTACTCGAGCATTCCTACCGCGGATCCGAAACTATCCGCCCGGTCGTCAGGGAGTTAGCGACGGTGCTCAGGAACGCGCCAGCCTTCTCGATGACCTGGCGGACGGCAGTCGAGGCCGTCGACCAGCTCCAGACGCTGATCAAGAGTGGCCCTACAACCCCTACAAGCGAAAGGTAGATCAACCATGACTACACCCGACCACACATCCGACAGCGACTCCCGTCGCGAGTTCCTGATCCGGCTCGGCGCAGTCGGCTTTGCAGCTCCTGTTGTCACGACCTTCGCGGGCGGGACCGTCTCTGCGTCACGCGCTCCTACTGCCAACGACTCAACAGGCGGGGCAACCACAACAGTTGATGGCCAGTCTGGGGTCGGCTCGACGACGTCGACGGTCACCGTTCCCGACTCCAGCACGACGACGGTCGCGAGCCCGACGACCCCACCTCCGACGACC
>DMQJ01000188.1:23571-30961 GCA_003455715.1 Acidimicrobiaceae bacterium
CCCACCTCCGACGACCCCACCTCCCACGACACCACCCCCATTCACGACAGCACCCCCATTCTGAGGTCATGGTCGGCAACCCGTCGTCAGTTGCCATTGTGGAGCCGTCTGCAGAGCCTGCGGACCACGCTTCGGCAACTCGGTCGGCGCCGGACGGCGGTGACCACCTCCCAGCGCCATCGCCTGGTGGCGAGGAGAAGTAGGGGACTGAGTTGTCTCAGAAGTGCGACCGCGCAGTCCGATCGAATCAATGGATGAGTCATGCAGACGTCCGCACCAACCCGTTCCCTGCTCCGAACTCTTTCTCGGATACTCGCGGTCTCGCGAGAGCAAGAAAGACCAGCTGCTCAACTGTGGCCTGCGCTGCTGACCCTCTCGGAGAGCCATGCGCTCCAGCCAGCCCTGTGGGAAGCAGGGCTGAGGCGCGGCTGGTGGGTGAAGCTGGGGCCCGATGTGAGGCAGATGCTCGAGTTCAGGCTCGAGGCTGGCCGTACTCACGCTTTCCTTCTCCTGGAGAGCGCGTATGAGGAGAACGCTCATCGAAACAGCAACCTCCTCGGCCAGATGGAGTCGATCAGCAGCGTCCTGGGAGCCGCTGGGATAACCTTCGAGCCACTAAAGGGCATCTACGCAGTTCAGGCCGGTTGGTGGGCCGATCCGACCATCCGAGTAATGCGAGACATCGACATCCTGGTGCCGGAGAATCAGGCATGGCACGCGTGGCAGTTGCTGACCGAGATCGGATACGTGCCAGTACACGTCAGAAAGGACCCTGACGCCACGCAACACCTACCCGCCCTACACCTGCATGGGGCCGTCGGCTCCGTCGAGATCCACACAGCGCTCGCCCGTCGACGATGGGAGCACGTGCTTCCACCGGCGCATTTGTTCAGCGGCGTCATCGACCGAGACACCTTCGCTGTCGCACACCTTATCGCGAATGCTCAACTGCACGACGAAGGGCATCTTCTCGCCAAGGTGCCACTGCGTTCACTCTACGAGCTCGCAACCATCGCCAACGGACCACACCGTAAGAACATCGAATGGGGCTACATAGAGGACAGATTTCGGAAGGCGACGGCATCCAACGCACTAGAGGCCTATCGGCGCCTCGCTCGTCGCTTGTTCTCTTGTGACATCCCGTCCTCCAGATGGTCTCCAAGCGCGGACGCAAGGGCGACAGCTGCAATCGCCCTGTCATCGAGGCCCACCCTTGCTTCGAAAGTAGAGCCGTTTGCATACTTGCCAAGGTCCCTCTCAGCGCACCGAATGTCAGATCTCTATGGCGTCGACTGGACGTGGCGCGATCGGGTCTCCCACGTTGCAGGGCGGTCGCGTCCAAAGAAGAGTCACCTACATGTTTCGATTATCAAAGACCCGGGACCCTTTGGCATCAACAACCATACCTTCCTTCACCGGTTGGGACTGGACTTGATCGACAGTATGACTGTTTCGGTGAACGACTACGACGCCCAGGCCGATCTGGTCGTCGTCTTCAATCATCTTCGTGAACCCGTGACCGTCAACGCGCCCGAGAATCGAGTCATCAAGGCTCTGCACGAGTGGCATCATGCTCCCTCGGCGGCGGACGAATACTCGATTGTGTACCCGCTGGCGTATGGCCCCGCTGATCCTCGCAACAGATTCGAGCCACTATTCGGGCCGTACTATGTCGACAAGCCGGCGGAATTCCTGCTGAACCAGACGCAGCAGAAGCAGCTCGACCGCGTCGGATTCTGCTACTCGGTGGGATCACCTTACCGTGTCGCGCTCTCTGCACTCGCCAGCGTGGATACGCTCTACCGCGATCGAAGTACGTGCAAATGGACCTTCGGACAGAACCACCGATACTGGCTTGCGACGGAAAATAAGGTATCTGATGCCTACATCTCCGAGAAGCTATCGGACGGCATCCTCCTCGGGTGTTTCGTCTTCTACTCGGGATCTGCAAGAGCATCCGAGCACTTTCACCCGGATTGCTTTCGGGATGTCACGGGACTCAGCCCTGTCGAGGTCGGCGCTGTGATTTCTGAGGCGATCTCCAGCAGCGCCTACAGCAACGCCCGGGAGACCATACTTGCGGAGCGCAGGCGGCTACTTCTTGAGCGGTCGTTCGCTGCTCGATGTCGCTCCATCATCGATGAGGGCCCGGCGGCGCGACCAAGAAGGATGCTACTTCGCTGAATGTTCGACGGGGGTGGTGCCACCCTTGGAGGATGAGATCACCAGGGTGGCGAACTCGCGTGCGAGGTCGCTCAGGAGCTTGGCACAGAGTTCGAGTCCCTCCACAATCGTCTGATGACTGCTGTCGAGCTGTGCTGGCTGACTGAGGAACCAGTCGCTGGGGCAATCGGCGGATGCTCTAGGCCGGGGCAGAGGTTCCCTCAATGTCGTCGGGGGTGATGCTCGCAACTCAAGGGGGAGTGCCCCGGCAAGCTTCAAGCGGATGTAGGCAGCAGACTTCGAATCGCCCTCGCGCTCGAGTTGCTCGACCGAGTTCGTGACCAGCTGAACGCACATGTCGGTCCATAGTCGACGACGTTCCTCCCATCTCTCGGTGTTCATCGAGGCGAATGGGGTGCCATCGACGAGCGACAAAGCCTCAACGACGGAGGCTGGGTCAAGGGATTGAGTCAAGGATTGGAATTGGTCTACATCGCACATCACCACGTCGCGATTGAGGCGTAGTCGACCTCCGACGCGTTGGATTGCCTCGACTCCCAAGACACGTCGGACGCGATACAGCGCGGAGGAGAGTACCCGTGTGGTGGCGTTAGTGCCCCACCCCAACTCCATGACTTCCTGATTCGTAAGCCACGAGGACGCAGCACCGAGCGTTGTGAGCAACACGATCTCGGACATTCCGAGATGGATATCGACGTCGTCTTTGAGTACTCGGGTTGGTCCAAGTAGACGGAGCTCAAACAGAGGGGTCCTCGTCGAGCGAGGGTCTATGCCTGTGTCCTTGCTAAGTCTCACTTCGTCGGAGGTCATGGCGTGTGCCTTCCTTGGGTCGTCGACTCGCCGTTCGGACGGGCATGAGAGGTCTGGTGCGCAAGGCCATCCGCTAGATGCCGAACGCACGGTTGGCTTCGCGGAGCCAAGAATGATCGCGGCGGCCAGAACTTAGGCCAGAGAAAGGCAGCACGATCGGACCATGGAAGTTCGCGAGCGGCCGCCCACCAGGCCGCCTTCCCGTACAAGGGCGGCGTCAGATGGTCCTCAAGCGATTCCAATTGCGCCAGTCCTGATTGAGGCAGATGTTGAGCAGCCCTCCAGAGGCCGTGGCTGACAGCCAACTCAACGCGCCAGAATTTGGAGCGGGCCATGGCTGCTCTCAGGACGTCTGGCCGTGCAGCGAGCAAGCTGGCATCGCGTGCCGAGTGACAGGAGAGGCTCGCTGACCCTGCAAGCCGAAGCGCCGTGGCGATTAGTCGGCTCGGCGGGTCGAGACACTCGATGGTTGTTCCGTTGAGCGACAGCTGCTCTGTCCTGGCCCCCAACACGTGAATCGGAATACGCATTCCGGCCCAACCTCCGACGAGCGTCCGGTGAATCACCACTTGCGTGTTTCCGGCGCGGAGGGTCCGAGTAGACGCGAAGCGGTCGGCCCAAGCGACACTCGGTGGAGGCAAGAGCTCCGCTCCGCCCACAGACTGGACGACGTCTACCAAGGCGCTGAGGCTGTGCACAGCGAGGAGTTCGACCCTGCCAGCCGGGCGCAGGTGGGGTGCTGCAGCGTCCTTGTGAGCATTGGCGAGTCCGCCAATTGCGACGAGCCGTGCCCCTGAGCTCTCGGCCTTGTCTGCCAGCGAGTAGAGCGTCGCTTCGGCTACGGTGCTCTCCTTCTGCTCCGCCAGGGCCCCAGCCGCCAGCGCTCTCAACACCAGTCCTGGCGTCTCCGTGTCTGTAAGCAGGCTCAGCGCAAGAGAACAAAGGTCTTCGGATCTGCAGCGCTGGAGGAACCAGTCTGCAACGGCTGGAACGGAGAGTATCCCCGGCTGGATTGACGCTTCGGGCGAGCAGCCCGGAAGATGGGCATGCCTGACCAGTTGCAGCAGACGGTCGCCCGGATGGGTGCCCAGGTCAACGTCGAATCCCACAGCCGGCCTCCGAGTGTCGGGCGAAGTCGAGTGGACCGTGACTCAGCAAGTCTTCACCAGTCCGTTGGAGAGCATCGCCTCGAGGACTCCGTTGACCTGCGACTGGCCACTGTCGCCGTCAACGGATGGCAACACTTCGCGTGCCACGAGTTTCCGCAGTTGCCTGATGGACGTGGGTGAGGTGAGCAGAGTCCACGCAACTGCGGCAATGCCCCGCATCTCAACGATCGAGATCTGACCTTGCGACGACCGCGTCGCTGCGACGACAACACTCCCACATAGTCGCCACGCAACGGGACTTCGCTTCACCATGGTCGTGACGGCGACAATCGTCTGCTCTTCAGACTCCTGTCGAGGACGCGAGCGAGCGTCTGGTGCCCGAGCAGAGACTGCAATCTCGCCGACCGAATGAAAGGAACTGCTCATGGCCAAGTATTCAAAGCTGGCTTTCTGCGTCGTAGCCAATTGGAGCGAGTTGTCCGGCTCCCTGCACCACGGTCTTCTCAGCCGCTGGCTTAGGACATCTCCGGCGGGATGTGTGCATGAAGGGATCACTTGGGAGGGTAAAGACGCGGCGCGTCCACTTGCGACGTCGCCTGATTTCCAGCATGACGCGTGGCCGAATCGAACCAGAAAAGATCTATGCCTGTGGGACGGGGGAGCGCCCAAAGGCACTTGACAATCTCAGCTCGCGCTACCAGGAGCATCCACCAAAGTTGCTGATTCGTTTCAAGTGTTCAGGGCATAGTCTGAGTCTGGCGCCCGACGGTGAAGTGAGCGGAGGAACCCGAGTTTCCGTTCGCGATGCACTGCCTATCCAAGTGAGGATCTTTACCATGAGCTGGGTCCAACCCAACCACAAATCTCCTACGCGTCGCTTTCCTGGCGCGCTGGCACTCGCCGGTGTCGCCCTCGTAGGCGGTCTGGGCGCAGCGGCGTCTTCAGCAGCCGCTCCGGTCGACCCGGACTCCGGACCAACGACCGGTGGCGACACCGTCACTATCGCCGTTCCGCAACATTTGAGTTTCGTCGAGGTCGCGGCGGCCGCATCGTTCGCACTCGCGCTGTCGGTTGACGGTACCGTCTGCGCCTGGGGCAGCATCTACCCGGGGCTTGGAGACGCGGCCATGACTGAGACGAGCTCGACCCCTGTGACGGTGGCATTCCCTGTGGGCACCGTCATCACCGACATCTCCGCTCACAGTGCCTTCGCCGTCGCGCTCAGCGCAGACGACCAGGTGTACACCTGGGGCCAGTCACCTCCAGGCGCCGGTATCAGTCCGAACGAAGCAGCAACCCCCACAGCGATCGTGGGTATTCCCGCAGGAACCGACATCGTGCAGGTCGTGAACTCCTCGGCGGGGTCGGGCGGCAACTATGGCCTAGCGCTGACGGCTGATGGAGATGTGTATGGCTGGGGGAGCGGCTCCTACGGCGTGCTCGGTGTCGGCTCCGATGGGATGAACCTCTCGTCCGACACGGCCATCCTTGTACCGCTCCCGAATCTCCCGGCAGGAGTGACGCTGGTGCAACTGGCCGCAGGGCCGACAAGTGTGGTCGCAATCGGCTCCGACGGTGCTGTGTACACCTGGGGTTCGAACAGCTACGGTGAACGCGGTGTTGGCGACGCCAGTACTCCGACGGTGACGCCCTCGCCAGTTGCGATGGTCAATGTGCCCGTCAGCGAGACTGTGGTCGCCATCGCCGCAGGAGGGACAGTCAGTTGGCCGGTGAACTTCTTCGTCACGGATGCTGGATCGGTCTACTCGTGGGGTGCAAACGAGCGTGGGGTCGCAGGGCGCTCCTTCGAATCGGGTACCGACGGATACACCCCGGGGCTCGTTGACCTGCCGTCCGGGGTGGTCGCGACCTCTGTTAATGCCGGAGGCGACACCATCAGCGCCACAACCTCTACGGGTGCCGCCTACGCTTGGGGCCTCAACTACGAGGGGCAGTTTGCCAATGGTTCGACAGATCCGTCTCAGACAGCGACACCGACTCTCGTTAACGGTGGCGTACCTTTCGTCTCCGTCGTCCCTGGCGGCGGCAGCAACGCCGGGGCAGTGATTGCCCTGCCGACAGCAGGCGGTGTGCTTGGCTGGGGCTCTACAACACGCTCGATGGCTGGACCACCAGGCGACCCGGCGACAACGCCGGTAGCCATCGACTTCGGTGTTCTTTCCGTCACCTCGGTGACGTTCGGTGGCACCCCGGCAGCAGTGACGAGCGAACAGCCCGGTTCCGTGACGGTAGCGGTTCCATCGCACGCCGAGGGTCAGGTCGATGTAGTCGTAACGGTCGCATGCGAGTACTGCGGCGCATCGACAACCGTTCTGTACGAGTCCGCGTACACCTATGTTGAGTTGACGTCTACAACCTCAACCGAGGCCACCACCACGACGACGACGTTGCCAACCGCGACATCAACCATTGCACCAAATACGACAACCCTGACTGAGGCGACCACAACCACCGCCCTTGGCGCCGCGCCCATTTTGCCGGTGACGGGCGGGCGTTCAAGGGACGCAGTGGTACTTGGTGGCCTGCTGGCCGCCGGAGGCGCCGCACTGATTCTCGTGTCGCGTCGTCGCCTTCGAGGTGCCTAGCTAGCTACTTCGCCCTGAAGAAGTCCTGGTGAAAGGGCTCGCGTTGAGCGCGTGATTGTGGTTCGATGGCTCCAACCCGTACTGGTACTACGGATCGGAGCCATCGATGTTGCGAACGGTAGGCGATCAGCCGACGTGGTGGGAATCGCTGTTGCCGCCCGAAGCGCTGGTGATGCCCGTCGAGCTCGAGCGTGTCGATCGGCTCCTCGATGACGTCCGGTTCTTCGCGCCGTTCGTGCCGTTCTTCCACGCCACGCACGGGCGGCCGTCGATCCCGATCGAGACGTATCTGCGGTTGATGTTCTTGAAGTACCGGTATCGGCTCGGGTTCGAGACGCTGTGCCGGGAAGTGACGGACTCGATCACGTGGCAGCGCTTCTGCCGGATCCCGCTCGGTGGTCGGGTGCCGCACCCGACGACGCTGATGAAGATCACGACCCGCTGCGGCCAGCAGGCCATCGACGCGTTGAACGAGGCGCTGCTCGCGAAGGCGACGAGGCCAAGGTGTCGAAGACGAACCGGTTGCGGGCGGACACGACGGTGGTCGAAGCGAACGTGTCGTATCCGTCGGACTCGTCGCTGCTGGCGAAGGGTGTCGCGCGGATGGCGCGCTCGGTGCAACGTCTGAAGGCGGTGGGGTTGGCGTCGCGGACGAGGTTCTCGAACCGGACGCGCAGCGTG
>DMQJ01000426.1:0-1765 GCA_003455715.1 Acidimicrobiaceae bacterium
AGGTGGGCGCCCAGGCGCACCCCGTGGCGGTCGACCAGCCGACCGTGTTGCTCCACGTCGTGTCGAGCGCCCGCGTACTGCAGCCGAGCAGCGCAGCGCCGAGGTCAAGGCTCGGAGAGCGCCGCGTGGCGACGAGGCCAAGGAACCGACACCGCCCCCTTCGTGGCAGCGCGAGGAGTGGGTGGATGAGGGTTCGGTGCGGGAAGAGGCCACCCGTGCCGCTCGACGCGCTACCTCAAGCGGGGGCGATGGTGAGCCGAGCCCGGCGCGTCGTCGTCGCTCAGTGGAGGTTGCGCCTGAGGTGCTCGACGATCTGCACGAGCAGGTGGGCTCCACGCGCAGCGCCCGATACCAGGAGCGGCTCTCCGCCGCTGCCGATGCGCTCGATCGCGGTCGATTCGGCGATGCTCGGCGGATGGTGCAGCCTGTGCTGCGAGATCTACCCGATGTTGCGTTCGCCCACGAGCTCGCTGGGCTTGCCTCGTATCGGCTCGGTCAGTGGCGGCGTGCGGCATCCGAGCTCGAGCGGGCACGTGAGCTCGACCGGTCGATTCGGCATCATGCGGTGCTCGCCGACTGCTACCGGGCCATGCGTCGCTACCACGAGGTCGACGAACTGTGGAAGGAGTTGAAGGACGCGTCGCCGGAGCCGGCGTTGATGGCTGAAGGCCGAATCGTGGCTGCGGGGTCGTTGGCCGACCGTGGCGATCTGGCAGGCGCTCTGAAGCTGATGCAGCGAGCAATGGACCTGCCGAAGAAGCCTCGCGAGCATCACCTTCGGCAGTGGTATGTCATCGGCGACCTGTTCGATCGTTCGGGCGACGTGGTGAAGGCCCGCCGGTGGTTCGGTGTGGTGGCCGAGGTCGACCGCGACTTCGCCGATGTGGTCGATCGTCTCAAGGCCCTGGGTCGCTGACGGCCGGGCACTGTGTCGCACCCCTTTTCTATGGTGGGTGGTGGCTTCCCCCTGACGGCCACCAACCACCATCGCCGATCGGTCGGCGGAAAGGGATCCCTATGAACATCGTCATTCTCCGAGGTCAGCTGAGTAGCGCCCCGCAGCAGCGTGTGCTGCAGTCGGGCTCGGTGTTGCATCAGTTCGAGGTCACAACACGCGATGACGCAGGTGCGTCGTCGGTGCCGGTGGCCTGGTTCGATGCCCCGAGCAACCAACTGTTCGCTGCAGGTGATGACGTCGTGGTCGTCGGCCTGGTTCGTCGCAGGTTCTTCCGGTCGGGCGCGGTCACCCAGAGCCGCACCGAGGTGGTGGCCAGCGTTGTGCTGCCGGCGTCGAAGCGTGCAAAGGTGCAGCGGGTCATCCAGCGTGAAGTGGCGAGGCTGGGAGATGCCGCCATGGGCGCGGTACGCTGCGCCTGAGCGGCCGCGCCGCAGCGGCTCGCCGATCGAAGAGAGGTAGCAGCCACCATGCATCACGACCAGCTCGAGCGTGTCCGCTCCGGAGCCGGCTTCATCGCCGCACTCGACCAGAGCGGGGGCAGCACGCCGAAGGCGCTCAGCCTGTACGGCATCGAGTCAAGTGCGTACTCAACCGAGACCGAGATGTTCGATCTCATGCACGGCATGCGTGCCCGCATGGTGACCAGCCCGGTGTTCGGCGGCGACCGCGTGCTGGGTGCGATCCTGTTTGAGGGAACGATGGATCGCGAGATAGGGGGGCTGGGCAGCGCCGAGTACCTGTGGTCGGTGAAGCAGGTTGTCGCGTTCCTCAAAGTCGACAAGGGCCTGGCCGACGAGGTCGACGGGG
>DMQJ01000426.1:2042-3825 GCA_003455715.1 Acidimicrobiaceae bacterium
GTTCGGTACCAAGATGCGCTCGGTGGTGAAGCTGGCGAACCAACGCGGTATCGACGCTGTGGTGGCACAGCAGTTCAAAGTCGGCAGGCAGATTCTCGCTGGTGGTCTGATGCCCATCATCGAGCCCGAGGTCGACATCAACAGCCCCGAGAAGGAGGCGGCGGAAGCCATGCTGAAGGCCGCCATTCTTCGTCAGCTCGATGCGCAGCCCGAGAGCCTGCCCGTGATGCTGAAGCTCACCATCCCGACGGTCGACGACTTCTACCTCGATCTGGTACAGCACCCGAGTGTGCTGCGGGTCGTCGCCTTGTCCGGCGGCTACAGCCGCGACGACGCCAACGCCCGGCTGGCCCGCAATCACGGGATGATTGCCAGCTTCTCGCGTGCCCTCACCGAGGGGCTCAGCGCGCAGCAGACCGACGACGAGTTCAACGCCACACTCGATACGGCAATCGCTGGCATCTTCGCGGCATCGATCACCTGACGCACCCTCTCAGTGGGGGAGGTCGAGCGGCCGAATCACCAGCCCGGTACGGAGCTTGGGTGTGAAGAACGTGGACTTCGGAGGCATGAGCAGCCGCTCGTCGGCGGTGCGGCGAATCTCGTCGATGCTCGTCGGGCGGATCAGTACTGCCGACCCGCCGCGCTCGGCCACCATCGACACCACATGATCGACCCCGTGTTGATACGCGACGTCGATCTCCACGCTGCGCAGGGCGTACTCGAGATAGGCGCCGTCGAGGGCCCGGACATCGGCCACGAGGTCCGGCCGTGGCGTGAGCCACGCGCCGCTGCCGTCTGGGCGGACGAGGCACAGTGCGCCGCGGCGTATCACTTCGCCCGCGAACGCCGAATCCACCGGCCCGGCTTCGGTGATCTCGAACGACGGGGCAAGGAGCGACGCCAACTCCTCCGCTGAGGTGAGCGGGTAGAGGCGGTGAATGGCGTCGATCGAGAGTTGCTCGTCGACCAACTCGGCAACGTAGGTGAGGGTCAACTCGGCGGCCGTGCCGTCGCCATGAGTGGCCCGCACCTCGTCGCGAAACGTGCGGCTGATGGCGTATCGATGGTGCCCGTCGGCGATGAGCACCCGGTTGGCGCCCACGGCTGCGCTGATGGCGGCAACGCGTTCGACGTCGGAGACCCGTTCGACGATGTGCCGCACCCCGTTCTCGTCGTGGTAGTCGCCGAGTGGCTCACCCGGCGCTCGCAGGAGATCGGTGAGGCCGGGAGTGAGCGAGAGCCCCCAGACGGGAGACAGGTTCGCGCCGGTGGCCCTGGTGAGATCGAGTCGATCGGTCTTGGCTTTGGGGGTCGTGCGCTCGTGGGGGAGCACCCCACCCGCTCCTTCATCGACCACCTCAAGCCCGCCCATCACCCCGACGGTCTCACGGTGAACGCCCGCAGCGTCGGTGAACTGCATTCGATACAAGGTGAAGCTGGGCTGAGAGTCGCGAACCATCACCCCAGCAGCGATCCACTCCGCCAGTCGGTGGGCAGCGGCCTGATAGCGATGTTCACCGTCGCGCTCGCGTGGCACATCGATGGCGACGATGTTGTTGGGGTGCCGTGCGAGCAGTGCATCGACATCGGCGTCGGACAACACGTCGTAGGGCGGCGCAGCCACGTCGTCGAGCGGCAAGGTGGTGGCGTAGCGGATGGCGGCGAACGGTTCGAAGCGAGGCACCTGCACAGGTTGGCACTTCCTGTGGCAACATCGCCAACGATGTTCCCTGTGTTGTGCGATCTCGATGGTGTGGTGTGGTTGATGCATCAGCCCATT
>DMQJ01000426.1:4145-4968 GCA_003455715.1 Acidimicrobiaceae bacterium
CGGGGGAGCGGGTGGTGGTGCTCGGCTCGGAGGGAATCCGCCAAGCCGTGCGTGCCGTCGGTGCCGTGGTGGTGGACGTGAGCGACACCGAAGCGCCCGCCGACGCAGTGATCGTCGGCTGGCACCGCGACTTCAACTATGAGGGGTTGCAGCGTGCGGCGACCGCCGTGCTGCGCGGGGCGCGGCTGATTGGCACCAACGACGATGCCACCTACCCGACCCCCGACGGTCCGATTCCGGGTGGCGGTTCCATCCTGGCCGCTGTGGCGACTGCCTCGGGATGCGAGCCGCTGATCGCGGGGAAGCCGTTCGAACCGATGGCCGAGCTCGTGCGCCAGCGCATCGGAACGGGGCGGCTCGAGGATGCGGTGATGGTGGGTGATCGGCCGTCTACCGATGGCCGGTTCGCGCTTACGCTCGGGTGCCGGTACGCACACGTCGAGAGTGGGGTCACTGGGCCGGGCGACTCGGTGGTGCCCGCTCCGACGCTGCGCGGCGCCAACCTGGCAGCGATCGCTGACCAACTGCTTGTTACCGACGGGTAACTGGGAGTAGACTTGTTCTATGGCTGCACACCCTTTGTTCAAGCGACTCCTCGACGCCGGCATGCAATTCACCGAGATGTCGCAGGAGCAGGCCGAGAAGCTCGTCAAGGAGTTCGTCAAGACCGGCCAGGCTCGCCGCAAGGACAGTGAGGCAATGGTGCAACAGCTCGTCGAGCGCGGCCGCTCGGCCACCGAGCAGCTGGTGGCCACGGTGCAGGCGGAGCTGAGCAAGCAGCTCGGCCGCTTCGCCGATCGCCTCGACGACGTCGAAGACCGGG
>DMQJ01000168.1:0-4171 GCA_003455715.1 Acidimicrobiaceae bacterium
GCGCCAACGGGTGGTACGGGTTCGCCATGCCACCTGCTGGCGTGGCCGCGTGCGTGGAGGGCCTGCAGCGCGCGGCCACCGAGGTCGAGCGTCCTGCGGAGCTCGGCGAACTGGAACTCACCGTCACCCCGCCGCCCGGGCCGGTCGACGCGGCAACCGTCGAGGCATACCGGGAGCTCGGTGTGACCCGTCTGGTGATGCTGCCCCACGTGCGCGACACCGACAGCATCATCCAGTTCGTCAACGACACCGCCGACGCCCACCTCGGATAGCGATGCACGCCGCGATCAGCCGCGCTGCGATCGACTGCCGCACCATCCACCCCACCGCCCACTGACCAAGGTCATCGAACCACGGAAGTAGCCCAGCAACCGCGCGTGGCGTTGTGCACGTGGACCTCGACGGTCGAGCTGTCGTCGAAGAAGCGCTGCAGCAGCGCATCGAGATCGGCGCCGTCGATCACGGCAGCGTCGACCATCATCGCGTTGCCGTCGAACGCACGCACCGACAACTGCCGCGATGTGAGTTGCTCGGGAAGGCGGGCACTCGTGGCTGCCGGGGTGCATGGCTGTTCATGCAGGAAGATCGGGCTCCTCGCTCGGTACGGGCTGTCGATGGTGAACGGGTCATGCGACACGAGGAGGAGCACCTCGCCGACCTCGGCATCGAGGAGACACTGCCGGCACGGGTAGCCCGGATTGGTGTCGGCGATGTAGCGCTCACCGCCTCCGGCGCGGAGCACGTCTGCGGTGTCGGGCGAGATCGGAGCAAGCGTGTAGTCGAGGGCCATGACGACGACGGTAGGTTGCCGCCATCAGCACTGGCTGGCGGCAATCGGACACCGCGCTCACCTGCCCAGACCACCCATCTGCCTGCAGCAAACAGGTGGCACCCCGCCGGGTCAGCCGAGCAGCGGGAGCAGCTCCATGCCCAACGCCTCGCGGTAGGTGTTGTGGTAGTGGTGCAGCGCAGGTTCGTTGCGACCGAACACCACCTCGGCGAGCGCACCGCTGTTGGCCGTGGCCTGCTGGCTGGCACTCATCACATAGTCCTCGTCGCGGATGATCGAGGCGAACAGCTGCGCGAGGGTGCGTTCCTGCTCCGCCCGCTTCGCTGCACCCTCCGAGGCCTCCGTGACACCGGGCCGCAGGTAGAAGCCGATGCGGCTGGTGTGTCGGCCCGGGTCGGTCGGGTGGGGGTACACCCGCACGAGGAACAGGCCGTCCACCGTGGGCAGCAACTGCACGTTGGGGAACAACCAGTACGCGGGCAGGGTGGCCACGGCGATGTTCCACTCCTCGCGTGGCAGGTCGCGCATCTGGTCGATCGCGCGCCGGCACAGCAGGAAGCGATGGTTGCGCCCGAAGGTCTCGTAGCACGAGACGTTGCCGTGGAACCCGAGGCTAAGGGTGTTCTGGTGCAGCGCGGGGAAGTGGTACGTCTCTCCGAACGTGTCGATGGCGAGCTTCCAGTTGCATGCGACGTCGTAGTGGTCGCGATCGGCGCAGTGCAGCTCGTCCAGCCGCCAGTGGTGGAGTTCCTCGGCGAGCTCGGGGGTGAGCAGCGCGTCGACATCGATGGTGCCAAGGGGGTCGGGGTGCACCCACAACATCCCGTAGCGCTCGACGGCGGGCAGGCGGACGAGGCCGTGGCAGGCGTCGTCGATGCTGCCGAAGTGGTCGCGCTTGGGGACCCCGACGAGCGCACCATCCGTGCCGTAGCTCCAGTTGTGGAAGCGACACGTGAACCGGCGCGCGTCGCCTTGCTCGTCGTCGACGACCCGTGCACCACGATGGCGGCAGGCGTTGACCATGGCGACGAACGTGCCGTCGTCGGCACGGGCGGCAATGATCGGTACGCCGAGGTCGTCGATGGTGATGAACGATCCCGGCGCGGGCAGGTCGCCAGACAAGCCCACCAGCTGCGGGTGACCGGCGAAAAAGGCCGCCCGCTCGCGAGCCGCCAACTCCGGGTCGACGTACACGGAGGTGGGGTTGCGGCGCAGCCCGCCGGCGTCGACGTTCACGCCCGCGTCCAACCTGCCGAGCATCTCGTCGATCAGTCGCACCTGCACTTCGTGGCGCATCGCCATCCCCTTCCGCCCACGTTGCCGTAGTTCTTGAATCCTCTCAATTTAGTGATTACTCTAAGTTTCGTGACGAGTCAAGAGATAGTCGTGATCCCGTCCGGACTGCGCGAGCGGAACAAGGTGAAGCGCCAGCAGGCAATCCTGGACAGCACGCTCGTGCTGCTCCGCCAGTTCCCGCTGGCGGACGTATCGATCGAGCGCATCGCCGCCCACGCCGAGGTCTCCCCCGCCACCGTGTACAACCTGGTCGGCTCGCGCGACCAACTCCTGCACGCCTGCATCGACCGCGTGATCGACCGCCTCGTCGACGCGCTCGTGCGTATCGACCCCGACGCCGACCCCATCGCCGCGGCAACCGCCATCGTCGAACACTCCGCTGACGCGTTCATCGCCGACCAGCGGGCCTACCGCGCAATCATCGGGGCCATCGGCGGCACCGGCACCGGTTCACGGCTGGCCGTCGACCCAGCACAGCTGCAGATCGCCGCGATGCGCGGCGCCCAACACCACGGCCTGCTCCGCGCAGATGCCGACCCCGCCTCGATCGGCCGTCAGATCTACCTCTCGTACAACGGGGCGCTCCTCGCCTGGGCAGGCGGCCTCCTCACCGACGACGGTTTCCGACTCGCCGCCCTCCACGGGCTGTGGACCGCACTCGCCGCCAACGCCAGCGACGCCTACCGGGAGGAGTGCGTGGCACGGCTTGGCCGCCTCGGCCCGCAGCTCACCGCTGCCGGATGGGGCACCGCCTGACCGTCACGAGTCAGCTCTGAGACCCGCCCTCAGGCGCGAGGGTTGGGCATGGGGGCCGACAGGTCGGGCGGGCCGGCGTAGTGCATCACCAGGCGGCGGCTGGCGAACCGCCACTGGCCGTCGACGAGCGTGTACGTGTCGTCGTAGTGACCGAGCATGAACATGGGGGCGCCGTCGCGAGGCTGCAAGAACTCCTGGATGTACCACCGACCCGCGCCCTGGCCGTCGTCGTCGAGGTCGTAGGTGCCGTTCATCACCACCTGCACGACCGCGCGGAAACCCTCCATCGACGACCGCCACAGCTGCACGATGGCGTCGCGGCCAGCGACCTCGAAGCGGGGGTTGAGTTGCCACACCGCATCGTCGGCCCACGTCGCCGACCACTGCGCTTCGTCGAGGTTCACCACCGCGTCGGCGTAGCGGTGCACCAGGTCGGCAATCGGGTCGCGCATGTCGGCCACCGTAGTGCAGGGCGTGCCCGAGCCAGTTCGGCGACGGGGGTAAGTTGCGGGCGTTCGATGCTCTGCGGGGCGGATCATGGGGGTGGTCGTGGGGCGACTCGACGGCAAGGTGGCGGTCATCACCGGGAGCGCCGGCGGCATCGGCGCGGGCATGGTGCGGCGGTTCGTGGAAGAGGGCGGCTGCTGCGTCGTCGCCGACATTCAGGCGGAACTGGGCCAGGCGCTGGCTGACGAGTTGGGCGACGCCGCGGTGTTTCTGCGCACCGACGTGACCGTCGAAGACGACGTGCGCAATGTGGTCGACCTGGCGGTGACGCACTTCGGTCGCATCGACTGCATGGTGAACAACGCCGGCATCATCGGCGCCACCGGGTCCATCACCGACACGCCGATCGAGGCCTGGAACGACACGGTCGCCGTGCTGCTCACGAGTGTGTTCCTCGGCATGAAGCACGGTGGTGCCGCCATGGTGCGCCAAGGCTCAGGCGGGTCGATCATCTCGCTCTCGAGCACGGCGGGAGTGATGGGCGGCCTCGGCCCGCACGTGTACACCGCGGCCAAGCACGGTGTGGTGGGGCTCACCAAGTCAGTGGCCAACGAACTGGCACCGCACGGCATCAGGGTGAACGCCATCGCGCCCGGCAACACGGTGACGGCCATGACCGCCAGCGTCATCACCGGCGACCACACCGACCTCGACCGAACGGCCGAACTCATCGGTGCCGGTTCCCCGCTCGGCTACCCGGGCTTCCCCAGCGACATCGCCAACGCAGCCCTGTTCCTTGCCTGCGACGAGTCGCGGTACGTCTCGGGCCATGTGCTGGTGGTGGATGCCGGGCAGACCGCAGCCGGTCTCACGCCCAGCCCG
>DMQJ01000168.1:4410-7833 GCA_003455715.1 Acidimicrobiaceae bacterium
GTCGCTCGCGGATGTATCGCGAGGGCGGGCGCCGCGGCTGAACGGCTGGCGCCGCGACCTCAGCGGCGCGGGTCGACCAGCACCTTGGTGTGCGAGCTCGTGCCACTCGCCAGGTCGGCGATGGCGGCGCCCACGTCGGCCAGACCCACCGTGCCCGTATGCAGCGGGTCGAGCACCAGCCGCCCGTCGGCAATCATGCCCATCGTGCGATCGAAGTCGTCGTGGGTGTAGGCCAGCGCAGCCGACACCTTGATCTCCTTCAGCAACCACACCGTCGGGTCGATCGGTGCGTGCTCGTTGGCGAGCCCGATCAGGCACATGCGCCCACCACGACGTGCCCGGCCCACTGCCTGCTGCACCGTGTCGGGCCGGCCGACGCACTCGTACACCACATCGGCTCCGAGCCCGCGTGTGAGCTCGGCCACCAACGCCGCGGCGTCGTCGGGGTGCACCGCGTGCGTGGCGCCGAGCGTGAGCGCCAACGATCGCCGCACCGCGTTGGGTTCCACCACCACCACGCAACCCGCACCACCCGCCAGCGCGGCCTGCAAGGTGACCAACCCGATGGGCCCAGCGCCTTGCACCACGGCGACATCACCGAGGTGCGGCTGGGTGTGGCGCACTGCATGGAAGGCCACCGCTGCGGGCTCCACCTGCGCGGCCTGCACCGAGTTGAGGCTCGGCAACACAGGGATGAGTCGCGCCGCGGAGGTGGCGATCTGCGGGGCGAAGCCGCCGTATGGTGACGCGCCACGCTCGAGGCCGATGCTCGTCATCAACACCACGTTGCAGTAAGCCGCGTGCCCGGCCCGGCATGCCTCACACCGACCGCACGCGGGCGGCACGCCAACGGCCACCCGGTCGCCCTCGCGCAAGCTGCGTACGTCGGCGCCCACAGCCGACACCGTGCCCGTCCACTCATGCCCGCAGATGGCCGGGTTGTACGGCGCGCCCGACTGGAACGCGTGCACATCGGTGCCGCAGATGCCGCACAACTCGATGTCGACCACCGCACCGTCGGGGCGCGGTTCGGGCTGGGGGAACTCGAGCAACTCCACACGCCCTTGCCCTGTGATCACTGCCGCATGCACGGCCAGTAGTGTCTCACGAACGGCGAGAGGAACCGGGCCTCACCGCTCAACCGACGAGGAGCGACATTGATCATCATTGCGGGCACGCTCGACTTCGCGACGCCGGAGCAACGAGACCAAGCGGTGGCGTCGGGCCTCGCTTTCCAGCAGGCCACTCGCGACGACGAGCCCGGCTGCCTCGCCTACTGCTTCGCCGCCGACCCATGCGTCGCGCAACGGGTGCAGGTGTACGAGCTGTGGGCCGATGAGGCGTCGCTCGCAGCGCACTTCGAACACCCCAACTATCTGCAGATGCGCACGCTTCTCATGCGCGGCGGCATCGTGGGCACCGACGTGAAGAAGTACCGGTGCGACCTCAGCGAGCCCGTGTACGACGCCACCATGACCCCGCGGGCCGACTTCTTCACGGCCTAGCCCGTACGGCCCGCACGACGACGCTCATGAACACGCCGGTGCGCACCACGCTGGTGGAACTCACCCGCCGCACCGTGCGCCACGCAGTCGACGGCACCGTGCCGTTGGCCGACGAGGTGATGCAGGTGCAGGCCGCCACCTACTACGACCCCGAACGGTGGCGCCAGGAAGTGGATCGCATCTTCCGCCGTTCGCCGCTGGTGCTCGGCTTCACGGCCGAGCTGCGCGAACCGGGCAGCTACAAAGCCGTCGAGGTTGCCGGCATTCCGGTGCTGCTGGTGCGGAGTGCCAATGGCGCGGCACGGGCGTTCGTCAACATGTGCAGCCACCGCGGCGCAATGGTGGTGGAGCCGGGCACCAGCGGGTCGGCCCGACGCTTCACCTGCCCATACCACGCCTGGTCGTACGACACGTCGGGCCACCTCGTCGGTGTGCTCGACCGAAGCAGCTTCGGCGACATCGACGAGTCGTGCGCGGGCTTCACCACGTTGCCCTGCGAGGAGCGGGCGGGGCTGATCTTCGTCGGCCTCACACCCGGTGCGGCACTCGACCTCGACGCGTTCCTGTGCGGGTACGACACGGTGCTCGAGTACCTCCACCTCGACCGCTGCAACTACGTCGGGTCGCAGTCGGCCGACGGCCCCAACTGGAAGGTGGCCTACGACGGCTACCTCGACTTCTACCACCTGCCCATCTTGCACAAGGCGACGTTCGGGCCCAGCTTCTGCAACAAGGCCATCTACGACGCGTGGGGTCCGCACCAGCGCGTCAGCGCGCCCGACGATCGCATCGCACGGCTCGCCAGCAAAGACGAATCGACCTGGACCGACGACCACCTCACGATGGGCGTGTGGACCGTGTTCCCGCACGTCTCCATCGCGCCGTTCCTGGTGGGCGCCGAAGGAGTCGAAGGTGGCGGGCGCATGTACCTCGTGTCGACCCTGTTCCCCGGGCCCGACCCCGACACGTCGGTCACCGTGCAGCACTTCCTCGCCGACTTCGAGGTGACGCCTGAGCTCGCGCCACTGGTGGAGGCGCAGCGTCGCTTCCTGCTGCACGTGGTGCGCGAGGAGGACTACCTCACCGGCAACCGCATCCAGATGGCGCTGAAGACCGGCGCCAAGCCCGACGTGCTGTTCGGCAGGAACGAGTTGGGCAACCAACGGTTCCATGCGTGGGTCGAGCGGCTCGTCCAGGCCGAGTCGCCCGACGACTTCGCGGCCACGATCCGCGGAGGCACCGTCGAGTTCCAGCCGTAAGTGCGTCGGCGACGAGCGGCTACCCGTGCGCCTAGAGGCCGCCGGCAACCGTGATCGTTTGGCCGGTCACCCAACTGCCGGCGTCGCTCGCCAAGTAGAGCGCCGCCGACGCCATGTCGTCGGGTGTGCCCAGGCGCTTGAGCGGGATGCGCTTCTCGGCCATTCGGGCCAGCGCCTCCTCGTCGGTGCCGAGGGCGGTCATCATCACCTCGGTGGGCACGAAGCCCGGGGCGATGCCGTTCACCCTGATGTGCGGCGCAAGCTCCACCGACATCGTGAGGGTGAGCGCATTCACGCCCGCCTTCGCCGCCGAGTAGTGCCCGCTGCCGGGCACCGCACGAGTGGCCGCCGGTGAGCTGACGTTGATGATGGAGCCACCGCGCGTCATGCGCTTTGCGGCAATGACCGAGGCCTTCCACACGGCGGTGAGGTTGAGCGCCAGGCACGCATCCCAGTCGGCTTCGGAGAGCTCGCGCAACGGCGACTGCACCGACGAACCACCCGCGTTGTTGACCCACACGTCGAGATGCCCGAATGCGTTCACCGCTGCATCGGCGAGCGCCTCGAGGGCCACCCGATCGGTGACGTCGGTGGGCACCGCCAGCGCCCGCCCACCCGCGGCCTCGATGTCGGCGGCCACCTGCGCCACTCGGTCGGCG
>DMQJ01000321.1:0-916 GCA_003455715.1 Acidimicrobiaceae bacterium
ATGTCGGCGGCGCGGTCGGCCCCGGTGAGACCCTGGGCCATCGCCCGGCCGTACTCCTGGCCCACTTCTTCGGCCATGGCTTCGGCCTTGTCGCGAGGCAGCAGGGCCAGAGCCTTGCCGAGCAGCGACAGCACAAGGTCGTCGGAGCGCACCGAGGTGATGACGTCGGTCTTGGCGTCGACCGGCACCCGGTAGCGCTTGCTGGGCCGGCCAGCGCCTGCCCCTTCGGGCCGTTCGATGACCACCTCCAGGTAGCCGCCGGCGGCAAGCTTGTCGAGGTGGTGGCGGGCGACATTGGGGTGCACGCCGAACTGCTCGGCCACCTGGGCTGCCGTGACCCCGCCCTCGGTGTCGCGGGCGTGGAGATAGATGCCACGACGGGTGGGGTCGCCAAATGCGTTCGTGATCGCAGAAACCGTCGCGGTGAACGAGGGCGACTTGGCAAGCACCTGGGTATTCTACCTATCCAGATAGTGGTAATTCGCCACGCAGCAGGAGCCCCACATGCCCACCCTTGAGCAGATCACCGACGCCCTCCGTCCGGTGGAAGACCCCGAACTGCACCGCAGCATCGTCGACCTCGGCATGGTGCGCGACATTGCCATCGGCCCCGACGGCCAGATTGGCGTGCGCATCGCCCTCACCGTGGCCGGCTGCCCGCTGCGCAACGAGATCCAGAACCGGGTCTCCGGCGCCGTGCAGGCCCTCGACGGGGTGCGCAGTGTGGAACTCGACTTCACGGTGATGACCGACGACGAGCGCGCTGTGCTCCGCGAGAAGTTGCATGGCGCTGGCGGGCACTCGCACGCACCCGGTGGTGGCCACGGCCACGCCGAGGGCCGCGCCGTGCCGTTCAACCAGCCCGGTTCGAAGACTCGCCCGCTGCTCATTTCCAGCGGCAAGGGCGGCGTGGGCA
>DMQJ01000321.1:1096-7326 GCA_003455715.1 Acidimicrobiaceae bacterium
GGCAAGGGCGGCGTGGGCAAGAGCAGCGTCACGGTAAACCTGGCGGTGGCGTTGGCCAGCCAGGGCTACAAGGTGGGCGTGGTCGATGCCGACATCTACGGCTACTCGGTGCCCCGCATGCTGGGCGCCGATCGCGACCCGGTGGTGATCGACAACATGCTGGTGCCGCCGAGCAACCATGGCGTCACGTGCATCTCCATCGGCTACTTCGTGCCGGAAGGCCAGGCCATCATCTGGCGTGGCCCGATGCTGCACAAGGCGCTCGAGCAGTTCCTGGCCGACGTGTTCTGGGACGAACCCGACTTCCTCCTCATCGACATGCCGCCCGGCACCGGCGACATCGCCCTGAGCCTCAGCCAGTACCTGCCCCGCGGTGAGGTGTTCGTGGTCACCACTCCCCAGCCGGCGGCGCAGAAGGTGGCGGCTCTGTCTGCGGCCATGGCTGCCAAGGTGAACCTGCCGGTGAAGGGTGTCATCGAGAACATGAGCTGGTTCACCGGCGACGATGGCAAGCGCTACGAGATCTTCGGTGCGGGCGGCGGCCAGGAGTTGGCCGACGAACTCGACGTGCCGCTGCTGGGCCAGCTGCCCCTGGTGCCCGAACTGCGTGAGGGCGGCGACAACGGCAACCCCATCACCATCGCCCAGCCCGACAGCGAGGCAGCGCAGGCGTTCCAGGCCATCGCCCGCCGCATCGCCACCGAGATGAAGCCGAAGAAGGTGTTCAGCGCCGCGCTGAAGGTGAACTGAGCCGCACCGACAACAGCAGCACAGCTCCTGCGGCCACCAGCGCGGCCGCCCACCACAGCGCGGGCGAGGCGCCGCTAGGCGGCAAGTCGTGGCCGTGGGCCACGATCAGCGTCGTCTCTGCAGTGGCAAGGGTGCTGGCGCCGTCGTCCTTGCACCAGGCGCGAATCAAGTAGTCGTCGGCCGGCGCGTCCGCGGGCAGCGTGACCGTGATTGCGACTCCACCATTCACCGCTGCTGCGCTGTCGTCGATGAGCGCCTGACCACCGGCCGGGCCGAGGTCGATGACGATCGTGGTGGTGTCGGCCGGGCAACCCTCGACAGTGACCACCAGTTCGTCACCGGGGGTCGCAGCATCGGGCACCACCGACACGACCGGCTGGTTGGCGGTGGCGCCAGCCGGCGCCGCGGCCAACAGCAGAACGGCAATCGCTGCAGCAGTTCTCACGACCCATTGTCCGCGCCGCCCAGTCGTGTGCGGAAGGGCCGAACGGCTCCCGGTGGCGTTGCCGGAGTGGCTGCCTGGGGTACTTGGTTCCGGCCAGCGACAAGATTCGTTGCGGTCGGGTGCAACGAACGTTGTCGGCCGACGAAACAGACCTCACCCGGCGCGCTCGGGGAGATCCTTTCGCCGGCCCGGATGGGGAGACCGTCCACGCCATCGACGCTGTCACGGAATCTCGTCTCCACGGCGATATGTGGTGACAGCGTCAGGCAAGGTTCCGATCGCCGACCTCCATGTCGACAATCTTGCCTTCTCCGGAGTCCAGAGTGCTCAGTCACCCCAGTGGCGTTGTTCGCGGAAGGGGTCGCCGTACATGTGGTAGCCGTTGCGTTCCCAGAAGCCGGCGCGGTCGCTGTCGCGTACCTCCAGCGCACGCACCCACTTGGCGCTCTTCCAGAAGTACAGGTGGGGCACCACCACACGCACGGGGCCGCCGTGGATGGGCTCGATCGGCTCGCCCTCGAACTCGTAGGCGATAATGGCCTCGTCGGTGGTGATGTCGGCCAGCGGCAGGTTGGTGGTGTAGCCGTACTCAGCGTGCTCGATCACGTGGCTGGCCCCGGGTTGCAGGCCCGCTTGGTCGAGCAGGTCGCGCACCCGCACGCCTTTCCACGTGGTGTCGAACTTGCTCCATTTGGTGACGCAGTGAATGTCGAACGTGAGCGTCACGCTGGGCAATGCCTGCAACTCGTCGAGCCCAAGGGTGAAGGGACGGTCGACCAAGCCGGTGATGGTGAGGTCCCACTCACCCGGCGCGTACTCGGGCACGTCGCCCACGTGCAGCACGGGGAAGCGGTCGGTGAGGTACTGGCCAGGCGGGAGGCGAGCCGGGTCGAGCCCACGGGCGATGACCTCGTTGCGGTTCCGATCGAAGAAACCCATGCCCTCCAGTGTGCCCTAATCTGAGCCCATGACCGACATGCCTCCCCCTCCCCCGCCGCCCAACATGGCCCCGCCGCCCGGCTACGTGCCGTATGGCGGCCCGATGATGTCAGCGGGCTACATGGGCCGCATCGGCGGACTCACCAAGTGGCTCGTGGCGCTACTCATCGGCTCGCTCGTGTTGAACCTTCTCTCGCTCCTCGGGCAACTCTTCGCCCGCGACGCAGCCGCCGACTTCCTCGAAGGCGCCATCTCCGCCGGTGAGTTCAACGACAAGCTCGTGCTCTTCGGAATCGCCGCCCTCGTCGGCCTCGCCGTCAGCATCGGACAGATCGTCGTGTTGTGCATCTGGACCTACCGGATGATCAAGAACCACGATGCGCTCGGCCGCCACGGGCGTTCGTTCAGCCCCGGCGGCAGCATCGCCGTCAACCTGCTCGGCGGCTGCACCCTCGGCATTCTCAACTTCTTCATGTGGCGCGAGATCTGGAAGGGCGCCGACCCCGACACCGCGCCCGGCGACCCGTCGTGGAAGCAGCGTGCGGCATCCGTGCTGCCCGGCATCCAACTCGGCCTCACCCTGGCCGGTGTCGCAGCCGGCATCGGCCTCGGCGTGGCGAACAGCGGCTTCACCACCATCCGCATCAACAATCAGAGCAACGTCGACCTCGCGGAAACTCTCGAGGATCAGTTCGCCCTCATCGCCCTCAGCGGGGCGCTCGGCATCGCCGCTTCCGTCGTGTTCATCATGTACGTGCGCCAGGTGGCCGCTCGGCACATGAAGGCCACTCGCGAGGCATGACCCTCTACCTCGTCCGTCACGCGAAGGCGGGCGATCGCAGCCGGTGGGTGGGCGACGACAGAGACCGTCCGCTCACCGGCAAGGGCGAGGCGCAGGCCGCCGCGTTGGCTGCGCGCCTCGCCCCGCTGTGCACAGGCGACGTGGTGAGCAGCCCCTACCTGCGGTGTGTACAGACAGTCGAGCCGCTCGCGGCGGCCACAGGGCGCACCGTGCGCGCCGACGAACGACTCGCCGAAGACACGGGCTTCGCTGGCGCACTCGCTCTCATCGGCGAACTCCCCGATGGCTCGGTGCTGTGCAGCCACGGCGATGTCATCCCTGAGACGATCGCTGCGCTACAGCGCCGCGGCTGCGCCATTGAGGGCACCCCCGACTGGCGCAAAGCCAGTGTGTGGGTGCTTTCCAGGGAGGCTGGCGACGACGCAACGACGGTGACCAGCGCGACTGCCTGGCCACCACCCGAGGTCTGACTCGCAACGTCAGGTGGTGACGCACTTCCATTCGGTGCCGTCGCGGTAGCAGTCGGCGTTCGTGGCGAAGTAGATCCAGAAGGCAATGCACGCGACCACGATGACGATGCCGATCACCAGACCGGCGATGGCCATGCCACGCCCGCGGCGCACATTGTCTTTCGTCTGCTTCAGGCCAACGAACCCGAAGATGATGCCGAGCAGGCCGGGAATCTGGACCAGCCAGAAGCACGGGAGCACCCCGACCAGGCTCAGCACCAGCGAGGCAACCGCCATGCCGGCGTTGCCGGTAGGTGCGGGCTGCATCCCTCCGTACGGCTGATAGCCGGGCGGCTGGTAGCCGGGCTGCGGAGGGAAACCCTGGGGACCCTGCGGACCGAGGGGGCCCTGCGGGCCTGACGGAGGGGGCGGCATGCTCATGGAGCCGAACCTTACAGTTCGGTGAGCATCGCCTCGATCATCCCGGTCATCTCCGCCGGAGGGTTGAGCGCCAGGCACGCATCGCCCGCCGCTCGAGCGCCGTCGAGGTCGGGCGGGACCACGAAGCGAGCCTTTGCCACCGACAGCAGACAGATCGAGTCGGCATACGTGGGGTCGATCGCCACTGCATCCTCCAAGCCCGCCAAGCCCTCGGCGAGCACCGCCATGTCGCCACTCTGTTGGCCGACGACCGCACGCACCCAGGAGCTGTAGGTAGCGGCCTCCACATTGTCGGGTTCCAGCACCAGCACCTCGTCGTAACGCTGGATGGAACCCAGCAGGTCGCCTTGGCGGAGCAGTTGACGAGCCTGGCTGAGCGTGGCCGACACCTCGTCGATCTCCGGCCCGCCCGAGATGGTTTGCCCTGGAAGCCGTTCACCGGCGAACGAGGCGACCGCCCAACCCATCATCACGGCGATCAGCAACGTGATGGCGGGCACCACCAACCGACGCCACAACGGCCGGGTCGGCCGGGCTGGCAGACGGCTCTTGCCGTCTTCGATCTCGCGCAGGACGGCGGCGGCACGCGCCACGTAACCGTCCCGGAGTGCGACGAAGTCGTCGACGTCGACGTCGCCGGCCTCGCGCTCGCGGTCCAGGTCGCGGATGCTCTCGAGCAGGAACCGGCGTTCCTCCTCCAGTTCGGCGAGGCGGTCGGGGTTCACTTCGACGGATCCTCATCACCAGCCAGCACATCGCCAGCCAGCGCGGCATCGACCAGCGCACGGTCGTCGTCGTCGGGGATGGTGTCGGCAGCCGCTTTCCACCGTCGGAACGCGACGAACAACCCGACGCTGGCGCACACCAACGCAGCCGCGGGCAGCGCCCACACGAGCGCCTCGAAACCCGTGGCCTTCGGCACCAGTTGCGTCTCTGCCCCGAACGCCTCCACGACGGAGGCAACGATCTGGTCGTCGGATGCCTCCCCTTCGGCCACGTAGGTGCGGATCGCGGCGCGTATCGCAGCCGACGACGGGTTCTGCGACTCGTACACCGATTCGCCATCGCAGATCGGGCACGCCAGCCGCTTGGAGATCTCCTCCACCCGTTCCTCCGGGGTGCGCGCCCCGGCATCCTTCGTGCTGCCGTAGGCCAGCAGGCCGGCCACCGCCAACACCAGCACCACCCACGAGGGCCACCGCTTCAACCCCTGCATCACAACCCCGTGGCGTTCCGCAACTGTTGCACCAACTGTGCCAGCGTGACCGCGTCGATGACCCCCGCCCACCGCACGCGCACCACGCCGTTGGGGTCGATGATGAAGGTCTCGGGCACCTGGGCTACACCGAAGTCGACGAACACCTCACCGTTCTCGTCGGTGAGCACCGGCCAGTCGCCGCCCCGCTCGTCGAAGAAGCGGCGCACCTCGTCGAGGTCGTCGCCGATCTGCACCACTGTGTAGAACTCGGCGCCCAGCGGGCCGAGCGACGCCTGCTGCTCGACGAACTTCACCAGCTCGGGATGCTCGGCCCGGCACGGTACGCACGTGGAGTTGAAGAAGTTGAGCACCACCCAACTCCCCTTGCGCCGCGACAACTCGAACGAGCCGCCGTCGAGCAGGCTGCTGCGCACCTCGGGCGCTGCCCGATCCAGCAGGTGGCTGTCGATGATGCCCGCCTCGGCATCGTCGCCCCCGTCGCCGGAAGCGAGCACCCACAACATGCCACCCATCAGAGCAGCCACCACGAGCACCACGATGGGGGCAACACGAGCGCGACGAACCTCAGACATTGACCGGCTCCTCCGAGAGATCGATCGGCGCCGACACCGGGTCGGTGGGCCGACGGCGGTTGCGACCGGGGAACAGCGCAAGCAGGGTGCCAACGGCACACAGACCGCCACCGATCCACAGCCACAGGATGAGCGGCTTGATGAAGATCTTCACCTCGGCCACACCGGTGGACGGCTTCGACCCCTGCTCGATGACCAGGTAGATGTCCTTGGCGAAACCGGTCTTCACGCTCGGGGTGGCGATGTCCATCCCGAAGGCAGTGAACTTGGTGATGGCCGGCGCATAGGCCTGCCCGCCGTCGATGGCGATCTCGGCACGAATGCCCACCGAGCGCTCGTCCTGGAACTCGCTCACTTCCTCCAACGTGAACGTGTGCCCTGCGAACTCCACGGTCTCGCCGGTGTTCATGGTGAACTCGGCGGCCCGCGTATAGCTGTTGGAACCAGCCAACCCGACCGCAATCAGGATGACCCCGAGGTGCACCACCATGCCGCCGTTGGTGCGGCCGAGCAGCCCGCGGTAGCCCTGCCGACGCGTGGCCAGCACCAACTGTCGCAACGCTGCTCCGGCGGCGAACCCGCCCAACCCGAACGCCAGCAGCGACTCGAACCC
>DMQJ01000272.1:0-185 GCA_003455715.1 Acidimicrobiaceae bacterium
CCCCGGGAACACGCTGTGGAGCCGTTGTTGAGGGAGTACCGGGACGGTCTGTTGGTCGGTCGTGGCGGTTACGCACACTCCGCCGGCACGTTCGCAGTGCTGCACGCGTTCCTGGCCAACCGGCCGCTCGATGAGGTGCGCCGGCTCGCCGTGCGAATGCGGACCGAACTCGACCAACTCGGCGA
>DMQJ01000272.1:423-1093 GCA_003455715.1 Acidimicrobiaceae bacterium
CGAGCGTTCGTGCAGCGGCTCGACATCGTGTTGCAGGCGGTCGCCGACCTTGCGGACGGCCTCGCCGACGGTGCGCCGCTCGACGGCGAGCACTTCTCGACGTCGAAGTGGCTGGCGGCCAAGGCACGCAAGGGCGAACTGGCGCTCATCGTGCACACGCTGCGAGCCCATGTGGCGCTCGCCTACGGACGCTGGGGCGACGCGGCAGCGGCGGTCAACGATGCTGCCCCGATGGCGAGGATGGCGCCCGGGGAGGCCATCGTGGGTATCCACCAGTTCCAGTTGGCCATGCTCGATGCGCTTGGCGAGATGAAGGGCGGGCGCCGAGCACGGCGTGCCCAGCGGCTACTTCGGCGTGCTGCCGAGGCGAACCCCCACGACATGGCCCACCGCCAACTGCTCGCCGACGGGCGGGCAGGGGCTGAGGCAGCGTCGGAGCTGGCGCAGCGTCACCATCAACTCGCCGACCTTGCCGTAGCCAGGCGCCTCATCGGCGACACCGAGGGTGCACGATCCGCGCTTCGGGCCTGGGGTGCGCTGGGTGCAGCGCGCACCGTGTCGAACGGAACCTGAGGTCGAGCGCGCAGCGGGGGTGAGGGCCATGCGGCTCTCACCCCCGCTGCCGACGAGGTCAGCAACCAGGAGGTCCTTATCGACGCAGCACGAGGAT
>DMQJ01000272.1:1263-6420 GCA_003455715.1 Acidimicrobiaceae bacterium
TCCTTATCGACGCAGCACGAGGATGGGCATCGGCAGGCTGGTGGAACCGTTGATCGATTCGTCGCCCAGGTACTCGGCTCGCACCACGTGGCTTCCGGGGGTGAGGTTCGATGGCAGTTGGATCGACGCCTTACCGTTCACCACGGGGACCGTGCCGATGGGGGTGCCGTCGACGGTGAAAACCACCGACCCTGTCGGGGTGGCGCCGCTGTTGAGCAGCACCACCGCCGTCACCGTGGGTGCCGGCTGGCCACGACGGATGACCAGCTTCGGACTCCTGAGGAGGGTGATGGACGACGCCTTGTTCACCGTGATGGTCAGCGGTGCCGACGTACTCGGGTTGGCGACACCACTGCCCACGAAGCGTGCCGTGAAGAGGTAGGTGTCGGCCGCCAGCGATGCGGGCAGGAGATACGACGCACGGCCCGTGGGCGAGAGGGCCACGGTGGCGACGACGTCGCCATCCTGCAGGAACTCCACGGAGCCGGTGGGCACCACGCCGTTGTTGGCCCTCACCACTGCGGTGAGGCGCGCCGTCTGCGGGCCACCGAAGCGCTGAGCGACGCGGTTGGTGATGAGCGTCGTGGTGGTCTCCGCCGCGACGTCGACATCGAACGTGACGGTCGTGTTGGACGGCGCAGCGACCATCGTGAGCGTCTGCGTGCCGGTGGGAACCGACGTCGGGATGTCGAGGGTGATGGCGGCGGTTCCGTTGGTGACGGGCACCGTGCCAAGTGCGACGCCGCCGAGGGAGACGCTGAGGCTGGTGTTCTCCGGCGAGCCGAGGCTCGTCAGGTTGAGGCCCGACACGGTGGTGGTGAGCGTGCCGCCAAGCGCGAGTGCGCTCGGATGCGGGGCCACCTGCACCGACTGGCGCGAGAAGTCGGGGCTCAGCGGCGAGTTGGCCGTGAGGTACGAGATCCACGCGTCGCGGTCGATGAAACCCGAGTCGAACCGGTTGGTGCCTTGCTTGAAGACATGGAAGTTGTCGCCACCTTCCAGCAGGAAGCTGTTGGACCCGATGCGGTACTCGGCCGTTGGGTCGATGGGCGCCCCGTTGACCGTGATCGACGTGATGCGCGACCCCTCGGGCAGCGACGGGTCGAACGTGTAGCTGACGTTGTTCGAGAGGCCGAGCTGCAGGTATGGACGGCTGGGAATGGCTCCGCCAGGGGTGCGCTGCCACTGCTGTTCGAGGAGCACCTTGAACTGCGCGCCGGTGAGGGTGATGGTGAACAGGCTGTTGGCGAACGGCAGCACGGCGTTGGCCTCGGCGTAGGTGATCTTGCCGTCGTCGGCCACGGTGGCGCCGGGGTAGTAGAGCTCGGCGCGCAGGCCACCCGGGTTCATCACGGCGATCTCGGCGCCGCCACGCAGTGGGTCGCTGAGAATGTTGAGCATCGAGTCGCTCACCAGGTTGCCCAGCGTGCTCTCCATGGCGCGGTTGTCGCGGTTGGCATTGATGCGCTCGGCGGTGTACACGCCCCCCACGTAGGTGCCGTTGTTGAAGGCGGTGGTGATATCGGTGGTGACCGTTCCCACCTGCACCCCGCCAACGATGGTTGCGTTGGCCAGGGCAGCGTCGACGACGGTCTTCACGGCAGCCACCCGGGGGTAGGTCGACACCAGCGTGGCGTCGGCGGCGGTGGTGCGGTTGACGTTTTCCTTGGTGTACGCCACCACGGCCTTGGTGGTTTGGTCGACCGTGAGCACGATCTTGCCGATGCGCTCGCCGTACGAGCCGGTCTGCACGATGGGCCGGGTGACGCCGGGCTGGCCGGGCACCGGTGCGTCCCATGCGTAGGTCTTGTGGGTGTGGCCGGTGAACATGGCGTCGACGAGGGGGGAGGTCTCGTTGACGATGCGGGCGAACTCGCCGCCTGCAGCAACCTCCTGCTCGATCGTGGACCCCTCGGGGATGCCGGCACCGGCGCCGTCGTGGAACTCGGCGACGATGATGTCGGCCTCGCCGTTCGACAGGTCGTCGTCGCTCAGTTGCTCGGCCACGCGGTTCACCGCATCGACCGGGTCGCCGAACGTGAGGCCGGCCACGCCACTCGGAGAGACGAGCGAGGGGGTTTCTTCCGTCACCACGCCGATGACCGCCACCGTCTCACCGGCCACGGTGTACAGGGCGTACTCGGGGAGGATCGGGTCGCCCATGCTGTCGTAGACGTTGGCTGCCAGGTAGGTCCACTGGGCGTTGGTGCCACCGTTGATGACTCGGTCGCGCAGGTCGGGCCAGCCGGTGTCGAACTCGTGGTTGCCCACCGCGGAAGCGTCGAGTTCGAGCGCATTGAGCACGTCGATGGTGGGCTGATCTTGCAGCGTGGCCGATGCGAACAGCGACGCGCCGATGTTGTCGCCCGCGGAGAGGAACAGCGTGTTGGACTCGCCCGCCGCCGCACGAAGCTGTTCGACGGTGCCGGCGAACTTCACCGTGTTGGCGTCGATTCGCCCGTGGAAGTCGTTGATGTTGAGGAGTGTGATGTCGACCTGCCCAGGACCGGCGGCTGCGGCTGGCGAAGCTGGGAATGCCGGTGCGAGCAATCCGAGGACGGCCAGCGAAGCCAGCGTGCCCACGGCTCGGGATCGTGTGAAGCGCATGAGTGCTCTTTCGTACAGGTCGGCGGCTGCCGACATCGGTGGACGGTTGATCCACGTCAATAGTCAGTTGTAGCCGATCCGGAAAGGGCCGTTGGACATGTTCACCGGCCGTTCCCGAAACGTTGAGCCTCCGCACGACGGCGGTTGCCGTCTCGCCTACGCTGGCGCCATGAAGGAACTCATCTACCATCGCCAACTGCTTCCCTCGGTGGAGCGCAATGCTGATCGGGTGTGTGCCACCAACGCTGGCACTGGGTTCTCCACCACCTACGGCCAGCACATCGATCGCGTGAGTCGCCTCATCGGTGGCCTGAAGTCGCTGGGGGTCGGCCGTGGCGACCGATTCGCCGTGATGACCCTCAACTCGCCCGAGTACCTCGAGCTGTATCACGCAGCGTTTCTCGGTGGAGGCGTGGTCAATCCGCTCAACCTGCGGTTCGCGCCGAAGGAGTTGGCGTACGTGTTGCGCGACAGCGGCACCAAGGTGTGTTTCGTCGACTTCATCTTTGCCCCGCTCATCGACAAGGTGAAGGAAGAGGCTGGCCTCGAGCACGTCGTGCTGGTGGGCGGCGGCATGCCCGACACCCCGCACACCGTCACCTACGACGACCTGCTCGCCTCGTCGTCGCCCACCATCCCCGACGAGGGCGAGGAGACCGACCCGGTGGTGCTCATGTACACCGGCGGCACCACCGGCCTGCCCAAGGGTGTGCTGCTCGATCAGCGGGCCGAGATGCTCAACTGTTACCACGTCATGATGACGCTGAAGCTCGGCCGCGACACCGTCACGCTGATGCAGACGCCCATGTTCCATGCCGCCTCGATGTTCAGCCTGCTCGGCGGCCCGGCGATGGGTGCGCACACGGTCATCGTGCCCATGTTCGATCCGGCGGCGGTGATGAAGGCCGTGCAGGAGTACTCGCCCACCGTCACGGTGATGGTGCCCACGATGATCGGCATGACCATGGCCCACCCCGAGTTCACCCCGGCCGGTCTTGGCTCGTTCACCGACCTGGTGTACGGCGCCTCGCCGATGCCGCAGGCGTTGCTCGAGAAGCTGCTGGCGTTGTACCCGACCATGAACATCTGGCAGGGCTACGGCATGACCGAGAGCGCCAGCGTGCTCACCTTGCTCGGCCCCGAGGAACACCGTGCGGGCGGCAAGTACCTGCGGGCGGCAGGCTTCCCGTTGCCCGGCGTGGTGCTGAGCATTCAGGACGACAACGGCAACCCGTTGCCTCCCGGCGAACCCGGCGAGGTGTGTGCACGCGCCGGCAACTACATGGTCGAATACTGGAACAAGCCCGAAGCCACCGCCGAGGCCTTCCGCGGCGGGTGGTATCACACAGGCGACGCGGGCTACCTCGACACCGACGGCTACCTCTACCTGGTCGACCGGGTGAAGGACATGATCGTCACCGGCGGCGAGAACGTGTACAGCACCGAGGTCGAGAACGCCCTTGCCAGTCACCCGGCCGTGCTGCAGGTGGCAGTCATCGGCATCCCGAGCGAGCAGTGGGGTGAGGCCGTCCACGCCATCGTCGTGCTGCGCGAGGGCGCCGAGGCCACCGAGAAGGAACTCATCGATCATGCCCGCGAGTGGATCGCTGGCTACAAGCTGCCCAAGAGCGTCGAGTTCCGTACCGAACCGTTGCCGCTGTCGGGCGCGATGAAGGTGCTGAAGAAGGATTTGCGCGAGCCGTACTGGGCGGGGCACGACCGCAAGGTGAACTGATCCGGCCTGTGCACGAGTGGTGCATCGCCGCCGACGACCGCACTGGGGCGCTGGAGATGGCCGCCGAGATGGCTGTCGTGTTCGGTGCTCCAGTGATGGTGTCGGTGGGCGAACCGTCATCGGCTGCGGGGGTGGTCGACCTTGGGTCGCGTACCCTCTCGCCGTCCGCCGCCGAGCGCTGCGCCGAGTTGCTCGAGCTTCGAATTCGCCCCACGACGTGGGCGGCGCACAAGATCGACTCGACATTGCGTGGCAACTGGGCCGCCGAACTGCATGCCCGCCAGGTGGCGCGGCCGCGGCCGGTGGTGCTCCTGCCAGCGTGGCCGGCGATGGGTCGGGTGTGTCGCGGTGGAGTCGTGCATGTGCACGGCGAGGCGGTCGCCGCCGTGCAGTCGTCAGTTCCGCTTGCTCGGCCGGCGAAACCGCACGAGTTGTTCCACCTCGCCAACGACGACGTGGTGTGGGTCGACATCGAGAACGATGAGCAGCTCGCCGACGCCGCGGCGGCACTGGTGTCAGTTCCTGCACTGGTGGCCGGACCGGCGGGAGCACTGGGTGCAGTGGCCCGCGCCCAGTTCGGTAGTGGTAGCCGTCCGAGCCCGCCTGCCGTGCATGCCCCAGCGCTGGTGGTGTGCGGCAGCGCCACGCAGGTGTCGGCCCAGCAGCTGGCTGCCCTTGCGGCGGCTCGCCCCGATGTGCAGATCGTGTCGGCGCCGCCGGTCGACGGGCCGCTCGACCGAGCAGTCGCGGCTCGGCTTGCCGAGAGCGTTCGACCCCGTGTGCAGTCGTTCGGTCTGGTCGTGCTCATTGGTGGC
>DMQJ01000272.1:6656-6865 GCA_003455715.1 Acidimicrobiaceae bacterium
GGTCTGGTCGTGCTCATTGGTGGCGACACGGCGGCCGCCGTGCTCGGCCCGTCGCCCCGTTCGGTGGGCGGCTATGCCGCTCCTGGCATTCCATGGAGCGTTGCTGCGGATGGCACCGGCCCCGTGGTGTTCACCAAGGCGGGCGGATTCGGGGCTCCCCACGCGCTCGTCCGCCTCCTCCACCACCTCCAACCCCCACCCGAGTGAGC
>DMQJ01000271.1:0-697 GCA_003455715.1 Acidimicrobiaceae bacterium
GATGGAGCCGAGCAACCAGGGAAGGAACTGCATCCCGTCGCTGCCGGCAGGTACGTCGGCCGCCGCCGCCAACGCGTCGTCGGGGCCGGCGAAGCCGAACAGGCGCTGCGCCCACTCGAACGCCCGACCACCCAGGCCGTTCTCGGCCATCGCGTAGTACATGCCCGGTAGCGGGCTGGGAACGGCCAGCAGACCGGCCGTGATGTCGCCCCGGTGTTCGGGAATGTGGCTCACCATCACCGACGTGGTGCCGATGATGACGGCGCCGCTGGTTGGTTCAAGCGCACCGGCGCCGACCGCAGACGTGATGGAGTCGATGGTGCCGGGCAACACAGGCGTGCCAGCGGCGACGCCCAACTCAGCGGCCACCGACGCACGTACCTCCCCCACCACTCCGTTCATCGGCACCAGCGGCGCGAGCTTCGCCGGGTCGAGCCCGGTGGCCGCTACCAACTCGTCGTCGTAGTCGGTGGCACCCCACGTGCGGTTGTCGCACACCAACTGGCCGAACACGGTGCTCTGCGTGGCGGTGACCCGCCCGGTGAGGCGGCCGACCACGTAGTCCATCGGCTCGACGAGCGCGGCCGCGCGGGCGTACGCGTCGGGATGGTGGGTACGAAGGACATGAGCGTGAGCGATGTTGTCGTTGCCGCTCGGGAGCGGGATGAGGCCGTGTCGTTCGATGAACAACATGAAC
>DMQJ01000271.1:825-2370 GCA_003455715.1 Acidimicrobiaceae bacterium
TCGGCCTCGCCGTTCGACAGGTCGTCGTCGCTCAGTTGCTCGGCCACGCGGTTCACTGTCGTTCGATGAACAACATGAACGACTCGTCGTTGAGCAGCGTGAGGTTGTGGGCCGCGCCACGGGTGTCCATCCAGAGAATGCACGGGCCGGTGGGTGTGCCGTCGGCGGCGACGGGCACGGTGCTCATGTACTGGCTGGTCACCGCAACCGCTGCGATGGGCGGCACCGGAGCGACCGCTGCGAGTACCTCCCGCGTGGCGGCCACGATGGCCTGCCACATTTCCTCGGGGTCTTGTTCGGCGCCGATGCCATCGGCGCCAGTGAAGTTGGTGGCCACCGCGCGGCTTCTCCACGCAAGGGTGTGGCCCGACGCCCCGACGAGCGCCACCTTGGGCCCACCGGTGCCGAGGTCGATTGCCAGTACGCACTCGCTCATCGCCCACAGTGCTACACCATGGGCATGGTTCCCGCGGACATCGAGGCACTGGTGCGCACCGTCCCCGCCTGGGAGGGCCATGCCGTGCACCTTGCGCCACTCGGCGGCGGCATCACCAACCGCAACTTCGTCGCCACCGTCATGGGTCGGCGATACGTCGTGCGTGTGCCCGGCGAACGAACGGAACTACTCGGTATCGACCGGCGCAACGAGACCGAGGCGGCCATGCGTGCAGCTGCTCTCGGGCTCGGCCCTGCGGTGCATGGCGAGCTCCCGGGCGTGGGCACACTCATCACTGAACTCGTGCCGGGCGATCACCGCGAAGGCACGGCGCTTACCGATCGGCTGGGCGACGTGGCCCACGTGCTGCGGCGCTTCCACACCAGCGGCCCGCTCGCGGGAGCCTTCCCCATCCACCGAGTCGTCGAGTGGCACGCCCGCGATGCCGCCACGCACGGTGTGGTGGCACCGGCGGCCTACGGGCGCCTGCATCTCCACAGCCGACGTATCGAAGCAGCCTTTGCCGCGGCCCCTTCGCCGGTGGTGCCCTGCCACAACGACCTGCTCCCGGGCAACCTGCTGTTCGACGACTCAAGCGGGCGGGTGTGGCTGCTCGACTTCGAGTACGCGGGCATGAACGACGTGTTCTTCGACCTCGGCAATCTCAGCGTCAACTGCGGGCTTGATCATGACGCCGACGAAGCCCTGCTACGCCACTACTTCGGTGCCGTCACTTCCTCACGGTGGGCACGCCTGCAATTGATGAAGGTGATGAGCGAGTTTCGCGAGGGCATGTGGGCCGTCGTGCAACAGGCCATCAGCACGCTCGACACCGACTTCGTGGCGTACGCCGACGAACGACTGGGCAGCTGCGAACGGCTGGCTGCGCGCCCAGAGTTCGAGACGTGGCTCCGCGACGCCGCGCTCCCCGTCTGAGCCCACCCCTGACCCCAGAGGGGACGCTCGATCGGCGTCAGGCCTTGGCCACCGACTCCACGAACCAGTCGACGAGGGTGTTCGTGTTCGGCTTGGCGTCGGCCACGTTGCGGCGGGTCTCCTCCAGCATCGCCTGCGGGTCGCGGCCGAACTTCTGCGCCTCTTCCGCGCCG
>DMQJ01000271.1:2570-4938 GCA_003455715.1 Acidimicrobiaceae bacterium
TCTTCCGCGCCGCCACCTTCGATCCAGCGGCGCACGATGGCCTCGGTGACCTCCGGGTGGAACTGGGTGCACATGCTGCGCCCCATCCGCCATGCCTGCGGGCCCACCGCACTGCGCGCCAACTCCTCCGCACCACCCGGCACGGTGACGACATCGCTATGCCACTGGAACCACGGGCCGGGGGCGATCACTTCCGGCAGATCGCTGACGACCTCGTACCAACCGATCTCGGGTTCGCGCGCACGCTCGACCGTGCCACCCAACGCATGCGCCATGATCTGGTTGCCGTAGCAGATGCCGAACACCGGAATGCCCTGGTCGTGTGCGGCACGAATGACCGCAGCCTCGGCCGCCACCTCGCTGGCCACGTGCGGCCAGTAGACACTCCAGTCGCTGCCCAACGACAGCACCAGATCGTGACCCTCAAGTGATGGCCACCGCGCTGAGCGTTCACGATGGCACTCAGTGAACTGATATCCGTGTTGACGGAACCGTTCGCCCACAAAACCTGCATCAGCGTCGTAGTAGTTGGAGATCAACAGGGCGCGCACGGGGGTACGGTAGCGCTCGGTTATGCGTTCGGCGCACCTCACTTCCTGCTCAGCCCGAACGCGCCACTGACACCATGTGCGGCTTTGCCGGGGTATGGCGCGCAGGCGGCGCGACAGCTCACACCGTGCTCCACGAGGCGGTGGGTATGGCTGCGCGCCTCGAGCACCGCGGCCCCGACGCCGACGATGCCTGGGCCGACGGGGCGCTCGGCGTGGCCCTCGCGTTTCGTCGGTTGTCGGTCGTCGATCTGTCACCCAGCGGGCTGCAACCGATGCCGTCGGCGAGCGGCCGCTACATCGCCGTGTACAACGGCGAGCTGTACAACACCGACCGGCTCCGTGCGCAACTGGGCGACCAGCGCTGGCGGGGCACATCCGACACCGAAGTGCTCCTTGCAGCCATCGACCGGTGGGGACTGGTGGAGGCCCTTCGTCGCGCCGACGGAATGTTCGCGCTTGCGGTATGGGACCGCCACGAGCACACCCTCACGCTCGCCCGTGATCGGATGGGTGAGAAGCCGCTCTACTACGGCGTGCACGACGGTGTGCTCCTGTTCGGCAGCGAGCTGAAGGCAGTACGCGCCCACCCGGCATTTCGGGCAGCCATCAGCACCGACGCGCTGGCGGCCTACGCCTACGCCGGCTACGTCCCCACGCCGCTCTCGATCTACGAGCACACGTGGAAGGTCCCCCACGGGTCATGGGTGCAGTTCACCGCTGCACACCTCCGCACCGGAACGCTGCCTGCTCCGCAGGCCTACTGGTCGCTTCCCCACAACGATCTCCACGCCGACGGGCACGGCGCCGCGACCGACGACGACGCCATCGAGCGGCTCGACGCCGTGCTGCGCGACGCGGTACAGCGCACGATGGTGGCCGACGTGCCGCTCGGAGCCTTCCTGTCGGGCGGAATCGACTCGTCCACCATCGTCGCCATCATGCAAGCGACGTCATCGCAGCCGGTGCGCACCTTCACCATCGGCCTTCCCCATGCGCATCATCTCGACGAGTCGGTGGCCGCGGCACGGGTCGCTCGCCACCTGCGCACCGAGCACACCACGCTCGACGTCACGCCTGCCGACGCGCTCGCCGTCGTGCCCTCGCTGCCCACGTTGTACGACGAGCCCTTCGCCGACCATTCACAGATCCCCACCCACCTCGTGGCTGCGTTGGCGCGCCGGCACGTCACGGTGGCCCTGTCGGGCGACGGCGGCGACGAGCTGTTCGGCGGTTACACGCGCTACCAGGCGGTCACGCGAGTCGTCCGCGCCGCCGACCGGGTGCCCAGCCTGCTGCAACGTCCCGTCGCCGTGGTGATGCGGGGCGCAGCGCGGCTGCTGCCGCATACGTGGCACGACGCACCAGGTGCTCGGCTTGCCCGCGTTGCGCACCTCCTCCCCGCTCGTTCGGCTGAACAGGTGTACCGCGACGTGTTCGCTGTGTGGCCCGACGGTTCCTCGGTGGTATCGGCCGGTAGCAACGCCGCCGCCGTGCACGGCACGTTGCCCAACTGGCCGACGAAAGCCGACCCGGTGGCCGCGATGATGCGAGCCGACCAGGCCAGCTATCTACCGGACGACATCTGCGCCAAGGTCGACCGGGCGGCGATGGCGGTGAGCCTCGAAACGCGCATGCCGTTCCTGCATCGCAACGTGGTGGAGTTCGCCGCAACGGTGCCTGCGCACCAGCGCATTCGCGGCGGCGACGGCAAATGGCTGCTCCGGCAAGTGCTCGGCAGGTATGTGCCACGAGAACTGTTCGATCGCCCCAAGGCTGGGTTCGGCGTGCCGCTCGACGACTGGCTGCGAACAGTTCTC
>DMQJ01000273.1 GCA_003455715.1 Acidimicrobiaceae bacterium
AGTTCTCGAGTGCGGCCCGCACGAGAGGAACGAGCAGCCGGCGGTCGGCTCCCGCGGTGCGCAGCACGGCTTCCGCAGCGTCCTCCAAGGTGACGAGGAAGTTGGAAGCGATCGAAGCAGCGGCGTGGTAGGCGGCTCGATCTGCGTCGGCGATGGTGAACGCTTCCATCCCCAGCCGCTCGGCCAACCCACGGGCGAAGGCCTCCGCTCGCGGCGTCGACCCGGCCACCGCGGCCCCCGCACCGGCGAACTCCGCTCCGGCCGACGTGACGGTCATCAGCGGATGCACGGCGAACGCTTCGTGCGGGTCAAGCAGATCGAGACCCCACGCACCCGCGCAGTGACCCACCAGTCGACCCGGGCGAATGAGCGATGCCGCCGCGACGATCTCGCGGTCGGGTACCGCAAGCAGCACCGCATCGAAGCCGTCGCCGTCGAAGCCTCTGCCGAATGGACCGGCCGCATCCGCGAGTGCGGCCGTGAGCGCGCGGCCCATCCGCCCGTTGCCGACGATGGCCAGCGAACCTGCTCGAAGTGACGCCATCGCCTCACCGTAGATGTCGAACTCCGACACGACCGGATGCAGCCCCTCGGCCTACGCTCGACCTTCATGACGGAGCGGCAGTACGTGTTTCCTCAGGGCGACGACGACCTTGCCTCCATCGCCGCGCGTGAACTCCCCGACGTCGTCGACGCGCACCAGCAGTTGAGGTCGTGGAACTTGCACCTCGCGGCGCGGCGCACGGTGGGGCTGCTGCCGAGCGACATCGTGTTCATCGAGCCACCGCCGGCCCGATGACCGCTGTCATCACCCGCGCCACCGTGGTGGGTGGCCACGACGGGCGGGCCGAGATCGAAGTGGAACTCACCTACGACAACGGCGGCACGGCCACCATCTCGCTCGACGAGGAAGCCTGCCTGGCCTCGCTCGACGGCGCAGGCGTGACCTCCATCGACGAACTGGTCGGCAGGCCGTGGAGCGACGTCCTGCCCGGCTTGGAACAGCAGCAACGACAGGGAGACACACATGCTCGATCTCGTCATCCGTAACGGACTCATCGTCGACGGCTCGGGCCTACCCGGCCGCCACGGCGACGTGGCCATCAAGGCCGGCAAGGTGGTGGCCGTCGGTGGCCGCGCTGGCGATGCGAGCCGGGTGATCGACGCCACCGGCAAGGTGGTGGCACCCGGGTTCATCGACCCGCACACCCACTACGACGCGCAACTGTGCTTCGACCCGTACGCCTTCCCGGCCATCGAGCACGGGGTCACCACCGTGGTACCAGGCAACTGCTCACTGTCGCTCGCGCCGCTGCGCATCGACCAGCGCGACTCGTTCAGCCGCATGTTCCGGCTCATCGAGGAGATGCCCGAGGCAGCGTTCGACGCTGGTGTCGACTGGCGTTGGGGTGAAGGGTTCGGCAACTGGCTCGACGCTCTGGCCGAGAACATCGCGCTCAACGTTGCACCGCTCGTGGGCCACTCGGTGCTGCGTATGTACGTGATGGGCCCGGAGGCGCAGGCACGTGCGGCCACCGCCGATGAGATTCGGGCGATGGCCGACGTGTTGCGCACGTGCCTCGATGCAGGCGCTGTCGGTTTGAGCACCAGCTTCGTCGACATCGACGAGACGTACCGCCCGGTGCCCAGCCGGTGGGCGGCGCCAGCGGAACTCGACGCGCTGTCGGCCGTGTTGGGCGAGCGCGACGCCATCTTGCAGATCGTGCACGAGTTCTACGACACCGAACTCACCATCGCCCGCATCGAACAGTTGGCCGACCTGTCGCTGCGCCACGGCATCACCACCACCCTGTCGCCGCTGTTCCACTCCGACGCCAACCACAAGGGCGTGTCGCGGGTGATGGGTGCGGTGGAAGCTGCCCGGGCGCGCGGCGCCGCTGTGTGGCCGCAGGTGCAGACTCGCCCCATCGACATCAGCTTCACGCTCGACCAGCGCAGCCTGATGTTGCTCACCATGCCGTCGTGGTGGAAGGTGGCATCGATCCGCGACCACGCCGACAAGGTGGCGGCGGTCGCCGACGCCCGCGACGCGCTGGTGGCCGAGATGAACTCGTTGGCACAACGCCCCAACGGCGGCCTCGGCGCAGGCGGGTTCGTGGTGCGCGACGTGGTGCATCAACGCAACAACGACCTCATCGGCCGCAACATCGACGACATCGCTCGCGAGCGCGGCACCAGCCACGGCGACACGCTGGTGGATCTGGCGCTCGACGAAGACCTCGGCACCTGGTTCATCCGCGCCAACATCGGCCACAACAACTCGCCGGTGGTGGGCGACCTGCTCGCCCACCCGTACGTGCATGTGGGCGCCTCCGACGGTGGCGCCCACGTTGGCTCGTTTTCCACATTCGGCGACACCGGCTACCTGTTCAGCGAGTTCGTGCGTGGCACCAAGTCGCTCAGCCTGGAAGCCGCCGTGAAGAAGATCACCCTCGACCCCGCCACCATCTGGGGGCTCAAGGGCCGAGGCCTGCTCGCCGTCGGCAATGCTGCCGACGTCGTTGTGTTCGATGCCGAGCACATCGGCCGTGGGCCGGAGATCGCCTCCGACGACTTCCCCGGCGACGGCGTGCGCTGGATTCGCCGCCAGGAGGGCGTCGACACCGTGGTGGTGAACGGCGAGGTCACCTGGAGCGCCGAGGGCGGCTACGCCCCTGCCGCCCGCGCCGGCGAGATCGCGACCCGGTCATGAGTACGGCCCCCGTCTTGCCCGCTGGCGCCCGCTCGCACGTCGTCGATGTCGGCGGCCATCGCGTGCACTGTGTCGAAGTCGGCCGCGGCCCGCTCGTGCTGATGGTGCACGGCTTCCCCGAGTCGTGGTACTCCTGGCGCCACCAGATTCCGGCCATCGCCGCAGCGGGCTTTCGGGCCGTCGCCATCGATGTGCGCGGCTACGGCCGGTCGTCGAAGCCGCTCGCGGTGGAGGACTACCGCATGGTGCGCCTCGTGGCCGACAACGTGGCCTTGGTGAAAGCGCTCGGGCACGACACCGCCACCGTCATCGGCCACGACTGGGGTGCACCCATCGCCTGGACCTCGGCCATGCTGCGACCCGACGTGTTCACCGCCGTGGCCGGGCTGTCGGTGCCCTTCGCGCCTCCCGGCGACGTGCGGCCCACCACCGCGATGCGAGCGATGGCGGGCGACGAGGAGTTCTACGTCGAGTACTTCCAAGAGCCGGGTCGCGCCGAAGCCGAGATCGAGGCCGACGTGCGCGACTGGCTGCTGGGCTTCTATTTCACGGCCTCCGGCGACGCTCCTCCGCCCGACCTCACCCAGGGCACCGTGGCCACCGTGCGCCGGGGCGGCCTGATGAAGGACCGCTTCCATCGCCCCGACCCGCTGCCCGCCTGGCTCACCGAAGCCGACCTCGACGCGTACACGAGCGAGTTCGAGCACAGTGGTTTCCGCGGCCCCCTGAACCGCTACCGCAACGTCGACCGCGACTGGGAAGACCTGGCCGCGTTCCGAGGTGCCCGCATCGACGTGCCCGCCCTGTTCATCGGCGGCGACCGCGACGGGCCCACCATGTGGGGCATGCCCGCCATCGCCAACTTCCCCACCACCCTCCCCAAGCTGCACCGCTCGATCATCCTCGAAGGGTGTGGCCACTGGACCCAGCAAGAACGCGCCGACGACGTCAACGCGGCGCTCGTCGATTTCCTCCGGAGCCTCTGATGACCACCACCCCCCAATCGTCCACCGTCGCCTCCGCGTCTCCCGCCAACTCACCTGTTGCCGATCCGCAGAACATCGCCGTCGTCGGTGGCGGCATGGCCGGTCTGCTCGCCGCGCTGGTGTTGGCCCGCGACGGCCACCACATCACCGTGTACGAGCGCGACGACACCGACGTACCCGCCACGGCCGACGAAGCATTCGACAAGTGGGACCGGCGCGGCGCCGCGCACGCTCGCCAATCGCACGCCATCCTCGCCCGCCTGCGCCGCATCCTGCGCGACCGTGCACCCGACGTGCTGGAGGAATTGATGGCCCAGGGCGCCACCGAGCTGTCGGTCGAGCGCATCCTGCCCCCCGACATCGACGACCGCGAACCACGCCCCGGCGACGAAGACCTGGCGCTGCTGTGCGTTCGCCGTCTCACCATCGAGTGGGTGCTGCGCAAGGCAGTCACCGCCGAACCGAACGTGGTGTGGCGTGGTGGCGTGGGCGTGGCCGGCCTGTTGGCCGACGGCACCGACGTGCGCGGCCTGCGCCTCGACGACGGCACCACCGTGGAGGCCGACCTCGTGGTGGTGGGCGGTGGTCGCAACTCGCCGATTCTCGACTGGATCGCCGAACTCGGCGGCGCCGTGCAGCCAGTGGAGGAACAGAGCGAAGCGGGCATCGTCTACCTCTCGCGCTTCTACCGGTTGCGCGACGGCCAGGAGTTACCGCTGCTCACCAAGGACGGCGCGGGCGGCGACATTGGTTACATCGCGTTCGCTGGCTTCTACGGCGACAACAACACGTTCTCCATCACGTTCGGTGTCCCCACCAACGACCGCGAGCTGCTGGCCGCGTTGCGCGAACCGTCGGCGTGGGAGGCCGCGATTCGCACGCTGAAGCCGCTCGACCCGTGGACCGCCGACGGCCTCGCCGAGCCCATCACCGACGTCGAGTCGATGGCCCGGTTGAAGAACCGCGTGCGTCGCTTCGTGGTCGACGGCACGCCGGTGGCCACCGGGGTCGTGGTCATCGGAGACGCTGCCCTGGCTACCAACCCGTGGTATGGCAAGGGATGCTCGCTGGCCGGCATCGCTGCCGAGGAGCTGTCTCGTGCGCTGAAGCAGCACGGGCGCGATCGGGTCGGCCTTGCGCACGCGATGGACACTGCGGTGCGCGAGGAACTGGAACCGCACTACGCAATGGCCGTTCGCCAAGACGCCGACCGCATCAAGCTGCACACGTCGATGCACGACGGCAGCGAGCCCGACGCGATGGCTGCCGCGACTCGCGACTTCGTGCTCAACGGCCTGCTGCCCGCCACCCGGGTGGATGCCGACGTGTTCCGAGCCTTCTTCCGGTCGTTCAACATGCTCGACAAGCCCGAGGTGTTGATGACCGACCAGAAGGTGATGGCCGCCGCCTTTGCCGCGCATGCGAAGAAGGACGAGCGACCGCCCGCCCCGAAGCTAGGCCCCGAACGCGATGAGTTCCTTGCGGTGATGGCGGCAGCAACCGCCTGAGCAGTGGTCAGCGTGGAACGGCGTGCCAGTGCTCGGCGATGCCGTAACCCACTCGGCCGTCGGTCTCGAAACGGGCCAAGCCTTCGTTGACGAACGTGACGCCGTCGCGCCGCGGGATCTTCGTTGGGCAAATGGTGAGCACGGTGCCGTCGACGATGATCGACTCGCCACGGCTGTCGACCCCACGAAGCTGCACGCTGTGGTGCAGTAGCGGATTGGTCGAGTCGAACACCGTCGTCATCACGACATCGTCGAGGTCGAGGGTGTCGGTGCCCCGCTGTATCCAGCCCTTGCCACGGAACGAACCGTCGGCGGTGCGCCCGCATGCGCCGCCGAGGGCGAGGTCGGTGCCGAAGTTCATCGAGAACCAGTTGAGGAAGCACCCTTCCTCCACGGCCGCAGGCCCCGACGACTTGGCGGCCGACCCGCTCGGGGCCTGCCAGGTGCGCGGGCCCCACGACTTGTCGCGTACACCGAACCCGTTCACCTCCCATTGCTCGTCGCCCACACGCACGCTGCCATGCACGCGACCGGTCTGCTCGAAGTGGCCCTGTGCGCCACCCACGGCGTAGTGCGGGTCGGTGATGGCGTCGAACGCGACCTCCATCTCGAGGTGGGCGTCGGTGCACCACCCCTCGGGTCGGTCCTTGGTGGCGGCGAGCATCACGGTGGGGTCGGTCATCAGCTGCGACGGGCCGGAGTACACGATGTCCCACCTGCGGAAGGCCTCACCGCGGCGAAGGGTGAGGTTGCCCACGGCGGGGTCGACCGGGCCGAGCGTCTCCACCACCGCGGGCGTGAGGTCGGTGCGCCGTCCGTAGGTGAAGGCCACACGTCCATCCGGCAGGTACACGGCATGCAATGCGTCGGCCCAGCCGTCGTTGGGGCGAAAGCCCATGCGGGTGAAGGCCCCGAGGCCGGTGGCCGGGTCGACGAAGTTGAAGTAGTAGCTCTCGCTCCACGCGGCGTGCTCGCCGACCGGATGGAAGAGTTCGTCGGCGGGGTCGGCTCGATGCGTGGATGACATGCCGACAGGTGTACTCGCTGCACGGCTGCGGCGACGAAGGGTGCGGCGGCTCCTCCTGGCGATCGGCCGGCGGCTACCGTGCCTCGCCATCGGCCTGAACTTCGGGAAGGACTGTCGTGGAGATCGAAGTACGCAAGGTGGTGTCGGTTGTGGAGACCACATCTCGCGAGATGGGCCGCGTCGTCGACGGCCTTCGCCGGAAGGTGGCGACTGCGGTCGTGCTCACCAACCCGTACGCCGGCCGGTACGTCGATGATCTGTCGGAGCTTGTTGCGATGGGCGCCGATCTCGGTCGGCTGCTGGTGGAGGAAGCGCTGGCGGCGCTTGGTCGGCCGGCGGAGGAGGTGAGCGCGTACGGCAAGGCTGCCGTGGTGGGTACCGCCGGCGAGATCGAGCATGCGGCAGCGCTCATTCACCCCACGTTTGGGGCACCCGTGCGAGCCGCACTCGGCCGCGGCCCGGCAATCATCCCGTCCACCAAGCTGCTCGGCGGCCCCGGGACGCGTGTGGTGGCGCCGCTCACCAACTGCAACGACATCTGGCAGTTCGACGAGATGGACGCCATCTCCATCAGCGTCGACGACGCGCCGCGGCCCGACGAAGTGATGGCCGTGCTCGCGCTCGGCGTGGGCGGCCGCCCGCTGCACCGCATCGGGGTGCCGTCGTGATGAAGGCCATCATCCTGTTGTCGCGCCGCGACGACATGACCCATGCCGAGTTCCTCACATGGTGGTTCGACGAACATGCGCCGCTTGCGGCCCAGCTACCCGGCGTGCGACGAATCGTCTTCAACGCCGTCGATGTGGACGACAGCGCCGACGACTACGACGGAGTGTCGGAGCTGTGGTTCGACAGCCGGGCCGACTTCGATGCGGCCTACGCCAGCGATCTCGGCCGCCGGGTGGCAGCCGACTCGATGGCGCATGTGCGTGGCCGGGTGCGGTTGTTCGTCGACGAGCATCCGGTGGTGTCGCCAGCGAACTGACGGCGATCGTGGTCAGCTGGTGGGGGCCACGTACGGGGCGAGGAAGTCCTGCACCGCGGTGTCGTCGAACGAGTACCAGTCGCGCTCGGTCTCCCCAGCATCGAACGACACGAACATCGGGCACGAGTCGTCGAGGGCGGTGAAGGTGGTGGTGGCGACCTCGACGCCGGTTGCAGCCTCGCGAAGGGTCAGCGAGTAGGTGGCTTCGTTGAGATGCACCACGTTGTCGGTGACCTGATCATCGATCTCGTAGCCCGTGCACTCCTGCACGCGGGTGGCGTTGGTGCGGGTGAGGCAGCCGACGAGCTGCAGTTCGGCCATGGCCATTGTGTTCTCGGGCACCCACAGGCGCTCCCAGCCGGCGCGCACTGCCGACGAACGCGACGACATGAAGCCGTCCATCTGCTCGAGCACCACCACCGGGCTGATCGCCCCGGGAGTGGGCACGTACGCCGCGGCCAGGGTTTGGCCCACTCCATCGCACACCTTCTCGAAGTCGCTGTCGAAGAGTTGATCGGCGGCAACGGGGGTGGTGGCGCCTCCCCCGCCGCCACCTGAGCTGCTGTCGTCGCCCCCGCATGCGGTGAGCAGCAGCAGCGACGCCAGCGAGGCCACACCAACGGTGCGCAGTGAGCGAAGTGAGGGTGCCATGAGTGAGCGGTTCCTTTCGTGGCGGGTTGTTGCGCCCCATCCTGCCCTGTGCGACCTGCCGAGACATCGGGAAGATCCCTGGTTTCCCCGCCGTGTCACACAAACTCCGCAGCGCACCACGGAACTCGCGCGACACGGCGGGCAATCTGACGCCCGAAAGTTGTATTCAATCCAAAGTTTGATACAGTCGTACCCATGCACAGCGACCACGCAGCAGCCCTTCGCCAGCAGGGCATCTACGTCACCGCTCAACGGCTCTCGGTGCTGCAGGCGGTGGGGGGTCGCCCTCACGCCACCGCCGACCAGGTGTTGCAGGCCGTGCGAGGCGACATCGGCACCATCTCCCGCCAGTCGGTGTTCGACACCTTGAACACGCTCACCGACCTCGGCCTACTGCGACGCATTCAGCCCATGGGTTCACCCGCCCGGTACGAGGGCCGCACCGGCGACAACCATCACCACCTCATCTGCCGCACCTGCGGCCAGGTGGCCGATGTCGACTGCGCAGTCGGCGCCCGCCCGTGCCTCACCGCCAGCGACGACCACGGCTACGTCATCGACGAAGCCGAGGTCATCTACTGGGGCTACTGCCCTTCGTGTCAGGCCGCGACCTCCGAACATCTCCCGTCCCACCTCCACCCCCACCCCCAGAACATCGAAGGAGCCCCCTCATGAGCACCACCCCGTCCGGCAAGTGCCCCGTCATGCACGGCGCCAACGTGCAGTCCGACCAGTCGCCCACCGCCTGGTGGCCTGCCACCCTCAACCTCGACATCCTGCATCAGCACGATGCCAAGACGAACCCGATGGACCCCGACTTCGACTACCGCGAGGCCGTGAAGACCCTCGACCTGGCCGCGGTGAAGAAGGA
>DMQJ01000031.1 GCA_003455715.1 Acidimicrobiaceae bacterium
GGGGGCGGGGGGGGGGCATTGGTGGCGCCGGGGGTTGCGGTGCGCCGTCGCATCACCAAGGGTGGCGCGGGCCCTGCACCGGTGGCGGAACAGATGGAGCGATTCCGTGCACGACTTGCCGAGTGGCGCGCAGCCACTTCCCCCAACCTGGGCTGAGCGCGACGCCACGCTGGTGGCTCCCGACTTGCTCAACAAGCTGCTGGTCGTCGGTGGCACGTTCGCGCGGGTCACGGAGGTGGAGGCGTACACGGCCGATGATCCTGCGAGCCACTCGTTCCGCGGGCGAACGGGGCGCAACGCGTCGATGTTCGGGCCGCCTGGGCGATGGTACGTGTATCTCATCTACGGCATGCACCACTGCCTGAACCTCGTCACCGGGTCGGAGGGCGACGGTCAAGCGGTGCTGGTGCGCTCGGTTGCCGTCGATGGCATCCCAAAGCGGGCCACCACAGGCCCGGGCAGGCTGAGCAAGGTATTGGGGGTCGACCGGCGCCTCGACGGGCAGTTGGCCGATCTGTTCGACGATGGAACGCCTCCACCCTCCCAACCGCTCGTTACGCCACGCGTCGGTATCTCCAAGGCGGTCACGTGGCCCAGGCGGTGGCTGATCGGGTAGTTGTTCCCTACCACAGCCTCGCCGAGTTGCCTACGCTCGCTGCACCCAGCCGCACCCGAGTATGAGGGGATCGCAATGACCAAGCCTGAAGCGCCGCGCCGTGTGGCGAAAGGTGATCGCTCGCCGTCACTCTCTGCGGAGGGCATCGCCCGTTTCGAGGTTCGTCGGGCAGAAGAGGCGGCGCGTCTGGCCAAGGTCAACGCAGTGCGCGATGTCTTGCACAATGCTCAACGAGAGGAGTTGTCGTCGGTGGCGTTGTGGCTCCAGGCCGTGCTCGCCGGCACCTCGGCCGACGAACTGCCGATGCTTCGGACGTCGCTCGACGACCAACACGAGGTCGTCTTTGGTGCTCCACCCCTGAGCGACGACGACGAGTTGGTCGACGACTGGGAGACGGCCATCTACCCGTACCGCAATCTGCTGTCGCGGAAAACGTACGAAGCGCAGAAGTACCAACTTCAGGTCGAGTTGCTGAAGTTGCAGGCGTGGGTGAAAGAGAGCGGTTCTCGCTTGGTCATCCTCTTCGAGGGCCGCGATGCGGCGGGGAAGGGCGGCACCATCAAGCGGTTCATGGAGCACCTCAACCCTCGCGGCGCTCGGGTGGTGGCGCTGGAGAAGCCCACCGAGCTCGAGCGAGGTCAGTGGTACTTCCAGCGGTACGTGCAGCACCTCCCCACGGCAGGCGAGATCGTGCTGTTCGACCGCTCGTGGTACAACCGCGCCGGGGTTGAGAACGTCATGGGGTTCTGCACCCCTGACGAGTACGCCGAGTTCATGCGCCAAGCACCGGAGTTCGAAGAACACTTGGTGCGCAGCGGGGTGCACCTGGTGAAGTTCTGGTTCTCGGTGAGCCGTGCCGAGCAACGCCGCCGCTTCGCCGAACGGCAGAAGCACCCGCTGAAGCAGTGGAAACTGTCGCCCATCGACCTGGCGTCGCTCGACAAGTGGGACGACTACACGGCCGCCAAGGAGGCCATGTTCCTCCACACCGACACATCGGCGGCGCCGTGGACGATGGTGAAGAGCGACTGCAAGAAGCGTGCTCGCCTGAACGCGATGCGGTTCGTGCTGCACACCATGCCGTACGCGAACAAGGACCTCGATCGAATCGGCCCGGTCGACCCCCTCATCGTGGCCAGGGCCAGCACCGTGTTCGAGCAAGCCCAGCGCGCTGGCGGGCGTCGTCGCCGCTGAGCTTCTACGTCGGTTGAGACAGCCAATGCAGCCAATAGCCGTGCGGGTGCGCAGTGGCGAGCGCGGTCGTGCTCACGCTTCCTGCTCGCCACGTGCGAAGGGTCAGTACCGTCAGATGCTCGGTACCCGGGGGATGAGGCAGTGCGAGGCCGGGCGTCTGCTCCGGGCTCTCCGCCGCAACCCAGCTGACGTCGACATCGCGACCCACAGCGTCGAGCACCGCAACGAACTCGGCCTGGCGCTCTGCGGTGAGGTAGTTGAGCGCCCAGCTGGTGGTGACCACCGCATGGCCCAGTTGCGCAGCATCGCGCACGAGCGCCGCGACGTCGTCGACGGCATCTCCCTGAACGATCGTCGGGGGCGATCTGCGGGCGACCGAGAGCGCCGCTTCCAACCGGTGGAAACGATCAATCTGGTCGGGCCACACGCACGCCTCGAGCCAGCGGGTCGCCTGCGTGTCGGTGACGTCGATGGGGTGGAGATCGAGTCCGACCCCGGCAACGCGCGGAGCGAGTGCGTCGGGAAGCGGGGCATCGCCTCGAACCCCGCACGGCAGCACCACGTCGCTGTCGGCCGCAAGCGAAGGGCCCGGCTGGTAGCGGTAGCCATAGCGGTCCCACAGCAGCGTGAGGCCGGCACTGGTGCCCACGTCGACATGTGCGATCGGTCGACCTGTCTCGCGTGCCAAGGCAGCGAAAACGGGCAGAAAGGTGGCACACCGACCAACTTCGTTCGTCTGGGTATGCCGGGTGGCCACGAGTGCACGAATGTCGTCGGCGTGGTCGCTACACAGCTGTCGGAAGGCGGGCCAGGGATCGCTCGCCGACGCGTCGCCTCCATTGAGGTTCGGGTAGTGCACCGCCAGATCGGGTGCGACGCCAGACAGGACGAGATGATGGGTGGCGGCCAAGAGCAGCACGGGCGCTTGCTGCGTCGCAGGGGCGGCGGTGAGCAGTTCCACTACCTCACGATCCTCGGCGATGGCCGACGACAGAAGGCTGTAGAGCGGAGCGCGTGGTGCTGCAGTCTCGGCCAAGCTCCGAAAGCGGCGCTGCAGTTCGTCGACGTCGGGCACCGTCGCAGGGTACCTCCACGACGAATGGGCTGAGGGAAGCAGCGGGTGAGGTGGCAACATGTCGGCCATGGATCTGCTCGACGATCTCGCCGCTCGTGGCCTCGTCCACGACACCACCGACCTTGGCGCCCTACGGGCACGCCTCGCGGCGGGGCCACTTGGGCTGTACATCGGCTTCGACCCCACCGCCGACTCGCTCCATGTCGGGCATCTCGTCGGCCAGTTGTTCATGCGGCGGTTCCAGTTGGCAGGGCATCGTCCCTTCCCGTTGGCGGGTGGTGCCACCGGAATGATCGGCGATCCGGGGGGCCGCAGTGAGGAGCGGAATCTGCTCGACGACGACACCCTGCGGCACAACGTCGAGTGCATCAAGGCGCAGCTCTCCCGGCTGCTCGACTTCGACCCCGGCCCGTACCAGGCAACGCTGGTCAACAACGCCGACTGGACGCAACCGGTCACCATGCTCGAGTTTCTCCGCGACGTGGGCAAGCACTTCACCGTCAACCAGATGATCGCCAAAGACTCGGTCCGCAGCCGCATCGAGAGCGAGCACGGCATCAGCTACACCGAGTTCAGTTACATGCTGCTGCAGGCCAACGACTTCCGGCACCTCTACGAGACGCATGGGGTGGAGTTGCAGGCCGGCGCCAGCGACCAGTGGGGCAACATCGTCGCGGGCGCAGACCTCATCCGACGACTCGACGCCCGAAGCCCCGGTCTTCAGACCGGGGCCATGGACGCGCCGCCCGCTCCGAACGCCTTCGGCCTCACCACGCCCCTCCTCACCAAGGCCGACGGCACCAAGTACGGCAAGACCGAGTCCGGCACCATCTGGCTCACCGCTCGACAGAGCGACGCAGACACCTCGCCCGCGCGCACCAGCCCCTACGCCCTTTACCAGTTCCTCCTCAACATCCCCGATGATGACGTGGAACGCTTTCTCAAGACCTTTACGTTTCTCTCTCAATCCGAACTCGCCGCGCTCATGGTGCAGCAGCGCGAGAACCCCGCCACCCGCATCGCCCAGCGCACGCTCGCGCGGAGCCTCGTGGACATGCTCCACGGCGAGCCCGAGCGCCTCGCCGCCGAGAAGGCCGCCGCCGCGCTCTTCTCGGGTGATGTTGCCGATCTTCCGCCCGCGCTCCTTGCCGAGGTCTTCGCCGCCGCCCCGTCTTCTCAGCACGCGCTCTCGCTCCTCGATGGCGACGGTCTGCCCCTCGTGGACCTTCTCGCCCAGACCGTGTGCAAGAGCAAGACCGAGGCCCGCCAAGCGCTCACCGACAACTCCATCGCTGTCAACGGCACCAAGGCCGCCCTCGCCGACCGCCTCAC
>DMQJ01000514.1:0-10289 GCA_003455715.1 Acidimicrobiaceae bacterium
CCATCGCGCGGCCGTGCGTCCGTTGCCGTTGCCGCCGGGATCGTGCTCGCTGTCGCCACGGTCGGTTCGGGCGTGGTGGTGAAGAACGCAGTAGCTGCTGCGGAAGACGACGAAGAGTTGGAGTGCCTCGACTCGGTCGACAACTGCGATCTGCCGCTCGACGCGGTCACGCTTGCCGGCGCCCACAATGCGATGTCGGCATCGCCCTACCCCGGCTGGCTGTTCGCCGAGCAGACCCGCACCCTTCGCCAGCAGCTCAACGATGGGGTGCGGGCACTCCTCATCGACGCTCACTACGGGCGACGGTCCAGCATCGTGGTGCCCGGCGCGCGCAACCGGCTGGTGCTCACCGACGTTGCCGCAGAGCTTGCGGTGCCCGGCTCGGAGGTGCCCGACCCGCTGCTCCGCGAACGAGCGGAGGAGTTGGCGGCGACCGCTCCTTCCAGTGGTGCCGGTGCCCGCGACGTGTACCTGTGTCACAACTTCTGCGAGTTGGGCGCGGTGCGCATGGCCGACGAGCTGGTGGAGGTGCGTCGCTTCCTCGACGAGAACCCCGGCGAACTGGTGGTGATCGTGGTGCAGAACGCTGTCTCGGCGGGCGACGCGCAGGCGGCGTTCGAGGAGGCTGGCCTGGCCTCGCGTGCAGCCATCCTCGAACCTGGGGAACCACTGCCGACGGTGAGCGAACTGCTCTACGCGGGCACGCCGTTGCTGGTGTTCGCCGAGCGGGCCGACCCCGACGCCGCCGACTGGTACATGCCGATGTACGAGTGGTTCCAGGAGACCCTCTACACGTGGGACTCGATCGACAGCTTCACGTGCGAGCCCAACCGCGGCGACGCCGACAACCCGTTCATGCTCATCAACCATTGGGTGTCGCGTGCCCCGCCCGACCCGGGCATCGCCCGTGCCGCTAATGCCGAAGCGGTGCTCCTGGAACGGTTCGAGGAGTGTGTCGCCGACCGGGGTGTGCGGGCCACCATCATCGCCGCCGACTTCGCCACGTCGGGCGATCTCGTGCGCACCACTCGACGGCTCACCGAGGAGTCGGCCGAAGCGCTGTTTGCCGAAGCAGGCGAGCCGTAGCTACAGGCCCGCCACCGCCGGGATCACCTCGGCGCCGGTGAGCTCCAACGCGGCGAACAGTTCGTCGTCGGGCATGCCGCCCATGTCGAGCATCAGCAGGTGAGTGTCGATGCCCAGTTGCTCGTGCAACTGACCCATCCGGTCGACCACTTCAGCGGGGGAACCGCAGATGGCGACGGTCTGCGTCATCGTCTCGAAGTCTTGGAGCGGAAACAGCCCGATGGCCTTGCCGGCCTGCTCGCTCGACTGGCGTTGCCATCCGGCGACGTTGTCGAGGTAGTGCTGATACCGCGGCGCCCATCGGGCCTTGGCATCGGCGGAGTCGCGGGCAACGAAGAAGTGGCTGCACGCCCCCACCCGAGCAAGCGCAGGGTCGTGGCCGTGGGCCGCCCACTGCTCGCGGTAGCGGTCGACCGCAGGGCGGAACATCGACCAACTGCCGAACACGGTGGGCAGCATCAGGCGGCAACCCAACCGAGCAGCGAGATCGACCGAGTCGCGCGACACACCGCCTCCGATCCAGATCGGTGGTGGCGTCTGCGCCGGCCGCGGGTGGGTGGTCACCCGGTTGAGCGGAGGACGGAACCGCCCCTCCCACGTGACCTCCTCCTCACACCACAGCCGCTGCACCAACTCCACGCTCTCGGCGAACCGTTCCTTCGCCAGCGCTTCGTCCTGCCCGAAGCCCTCGTAGACGTACGGGAAGAAGGTGCCGCGCCCGAAGCACGGTTCCACCCGCCCGCCCGACAAGGCGTCGACGGTGGCGTAGTCCTCGGCGATGCGGACGGGGTCGAGGTTGGCGGCGAGTGCCACCCCGGTGGAAAGGCGCAGCGTCGAGGTCCGTTCGGCGATGGCCGCCAGCACCACTGGCGGTGCAGAGAGGATGTACTCGATGAAGTGATGCTCGCCCAGCGCCACCGATGTGAATCCGCACGCTTCGGCGAGCACGGCTTCCTCCACCAGCTGACGGTGCCGTTGCGCGGGCGTGAGCCGGGTGCCGGTGACGGGATCGTCGAGCAGGTCGCCCAACGCGAGGAGGCCGACCTCCACGAGCTAGCGGGTCTTGACGGCGTTGGCGAGCGGGTCGGCGGTGAGCAACCGCCGCGCCTCAGCGGGGTCGGGCGTGAAGCCGGGAGTGTCGCGGCAGAACTCCACCATGATGCCGTTGGGGTCGACGTAGTACAGCGAGTGGCACCAGCCGTGGTCCATGTCCATCAACGGCTTGATGCCAGCTGCGTCCATGCGGGCGCGCAAGCCGTCTTGCATCTCGGCCGTGGCGCGGAAGGCCACATGGTTCACCCACACGGGCAGGCCGACGCCATCGGACAGGTCGGTGGTGTAGTCGGGCTTCTCGCCGACGTTGTGCACTTCGAAGAATGCGATTGCTTCCTCCTTGCCCGCTTCGTCGGGCCCGATGGAGAAGAACATGTGCCGGATCCACGAGCCCGTCTCGGGGTGCACCGTGGTTTCGGTGTACTGCAGCGGGAAACCCATCAGGTCTTCGTAGAAGTGGCGAGTGGCTTCGCAGTCCTTGGTGACATAGGCGACGTGGTGCAGCGGCATGTCGCGAGCGTACGCGTCGGAGGCTTCAGCGGGCGTAGCCGAGGACGATGTCGGCGATGCGCGCACCGTGCGTGTCTTGCAGGAAGTGCGCCGCATCGTCGAAGGAGTCCCACGTGGCATGTGGAATGCGCGCGTGCCAGGCCAGGCCCCACTCGCCGGTGAACACGTTGTCGGCTAGCCCCCACACGAAGTGCACGGGCAGTTGGGTGGCGTTGATGACCTCGAAGTGCGCGGCCTGGGTATCGCCGTTGCCGCGCGCGTGGTCGTGCACAGGAATGCTGAGCGGGAACTGACGTGGGCCGGTGACACCTGGTTCGCCCAACCCGGCGAAGGGCGCGTCGTACGCAGCGCGGACGGCCTCGGCGTCGGGCGGCAGCGACGGCGTTCCGCCCTGCACTGCCACCATGACCGAATCCTGAGGCGTGGCACGCCGAGTGGCGAGCGTCATCATCAGCCCCCACCCGAACGTGCCGGGCACGTGATCGCGGAACAGGCCGCCCGGTTGGTTCTGACTGATCCAGTTACGAATGCCCGGCGTGTACTCGTAGCCGTCGTGGTGCAGCCACGTGTTCATGATCACCAAGCGTGCAAAACGATCGGGCATCGTGGCCACCTGCGCGAGCCCGGTAGGGCCGCCCCAGTCCTGCACGAAGATGGTGACGTCGCGCAGGTCGAGATGCTCCACCAGGCGACGGAGGTTGGCGGTGTGGCGAGCGATGTCGTACCAGCCCGGCTCGGTCACCTTGTCGCTGCGCCCGAAGCCGATGTGGTCGGGTGCAATGCACCGATATCCGGCCGCCACCATCGGCGGGATGATGTGGCGGTACAGGTAGCTCCACGTGGGCATGCCATGCACCATCAGCGCCACCGGGCCGTCGGCCGGGCCCTCGTCGAGGTAGTGCATGCGCAGGCCGTCGATGTCGAAGTAGTGGGGTGCGAACGGAAACTCGGCGAGGCCGTCGAAGTTGGCGTCGGGGGTGCGGACGAACGGGGGAACGGCTGAGGTCATGACGCGATCATGCCGCACGGTGCATGGTCTGCAGCGCCGACTCCACTACGCCACGGAGGGAGGGTCCTTCCTACACTCCGCGCATGGAGCACGACGCGCCCGCCATCGACCTCATCTCTCCGGCAGCGTTCCGCCACGGCCACCCGTGGGATCAGTACGCGTGGTTGCGTGCCAACGCCCCGGTGTATCGCCATCCGCAGGAGGGCACCGACGGGTTCTGGGCCATCACCACGTACGACGATGTGCGCACGGTGAGTCGCCAGCCGAAGCTGTTCAGTTCGGCCGCGAAGGGTCCGATGTTGGGCGACCCGTCGCCCGAGGAGTTGGCCCCCAACCTGCAGATGATGCTGTTCATGGACCCGCCGATTCACGACCGTTTCAAGCTGCTCGTGTCGCGTGGGTTCACCCCGAAGAACGCACAACTGCTCGCCGGTCGTATCGACGAACTCTCGAAGGAGATCGTCGACGACGTGATCGAGCGAGGGGAGTGCGACCTGGTGGCCGACGTCGCCGGTCGCCTTCCATCGGGTCTCATCGCCGAACTGATGGGCATTCCGCGAGCAGATGGCGAACGCCTCTACGAACTCACCGAGATCATGCACACCACCGACGACAGCGTGCACTCCGTGGAAGAGCGCATGCAGGCGGTGCTCGAGATGCTCACCTATGCGGCAGGTGTAGTGGCAGCCAAACGCGCCAACCCCGGCGACGACATTGCGTCGGCGTTGGTGCACGCCGAGATCGACGGCGATCGGCTCACCGATGGCGAGTTGCAGTTCTTCTTCCTGCTGCTGGTGAACGCCGGCGGCGACACCACCCGCAACCTCGTGGCCGCCGGCATGCAGCAGTTGTTCGATCACCCGGCCGAGCGCGCCCGCCTGCAAGCCGACCTCGACGGGTTGCTGCCCACTGCGGTGGAGGAGATGCTGCGCTACACCAGCCCGGTCGCCAACTTCCAACGCACGGTCATGGCCGATACCACGTTGCATGGGGTGGACCTGAAGGCCGGCGACCGGGTGGCGGTGTTCTACGGGTCGGCGAATCGTGACGAGGCGGTGTTCGCCGAACCCGACCGGTTCGATGTGGGTCGCAATCCGAACCCGCACGTGGCGTTCGGAGCGGGTGGGCCGCACCTCTGCCTCGGTCTCCATGTCGCGCGCATCGAGATCGCATCGATGTTCCGCGAGTTGTTGGTGCGCATTCCCGACATGGCTCCGGCTGGCGACCCCGAACTGCTTGCGTCGAGCTTCATCGCCGGGGTGAAGCGGATGCCGGTGCAGTGGAGCGCACCGGTTCGATCCGCAGCGCGCTGAGCCCTATCGCCTCGGCGCACTCGCTGCACGACAGTTCGGGCACGAACGGCGAACCACAGGCGACGTGGGTGGCCACCACCGACGGGCCGTCTGCGGCTGGCCGCCAACGCTCGCCCCAACGGAGAAACGAGGCAACCACGGGGAAGAGGGCCGCACCCTTCGGGGTGAGGCCATAGGCCGCGGCGTCGCGGTGCGGCCCGCGGATGGGCGCGAGCACACCGAGGGCAACGAAGCGCCGCAGCCTGTCGGCGACGACAGCGGGTGGTGCGCCGATCTGCTCGAAGTCGCGAAAGCGCACGGCCCCGAGGAAGGAGGCGCCGAGCACCGCCGCCGACCATCGACTGCCGATGATGGCCATCGTCTCGCTGAACATTCCGGGCCCGGCTGGTTCGCGAGAAACCTGCCGCCGACGGTTGCTCCCGACCGGCATCGAGCGGGCAAACGAACCGCTTGGCCCGAACGTCGCGTCGACACTGTCGGCGTCGACCGCTTGATGGCAGGTCGCGCAACTCAACACCGGGTGAAACGCCCAGCCACAACCTGCGTGCACCATACGTGGCAGACGGTCTGCCTGGCCCGCGACGAAGCGGCGCTCCCAGTCCCAGATGGTGAGCAGCAGCGGCCACAGGTCGATCCCGCTGGCGGTGAGTTCGTAGGTGGGCGCTGTGTGGCGCAACACGTCTTCGTCCACCAACGCTCGCAGCCTCGCCGTGAGCACCGCGTCGGAAATGGGTAGCGAGGCCTTCCAGTCGCCGTAGCGGCGGGCGCCTTCGAAGGCGCTGCGCACGATGAGCAGCGTCCACTCGTCGCCGAGCAATCCCAGCGACGCGCCGATGGCGTTGGGTGGCTGCGGGGTCAGCGCCCGGCCCCCAGTTGTGAGGCCGGTGTCCAGCACGAGTGTGTGCCGGAGGAGATGCGCTCGGGCAGGCGCACGCGAGCAATCGGCCCGTCGGTGAGGCGGGTGGCGTCGAAGATGAGGCACTCGCTGCAGTCGCGGTTCATGTCGGTGGTGAACGTGACCAGGTAGCCGTCGTCCTCGGCGGTGCCGCCCGGCCGTGGCGCGAACGGGGTCTCGCTGCCGAACACGCCGTCGCCGAAGGCGTAGCGCTCTTCGCGGCCGGTGGCCAGGTCGTGCTTCACCAAGCCGTCGAACAGGAACCAGCCGGGCTTGCCGGTCATGTTGTAGCTGTAGCGATAGTCGACCCCGGCGATGTTGGGGTTGATCATCCCGAACTCCATCACCCGATCCGAGAGCGACTCTTCCTTCGTCTCGCCGGTGACCAGGTTGAACCGCCAGCGGTGTGGGCGGGCCTGCAGGCGGTTGACGTCGATCGAGCGATACAGCGACTGGAACTTCGGCGTGCCTTCCTGCTTCGCGGGCATCGGGTCGTGTTGGAAGAACCCGTCGAGCACCAGCCAGTCGCCGTCCTCGAAGGCGTTGATCCAGTGGAGAACGTAGGTGGGGTCGGCCTCGAACCACCTGATGTCGGCGGTGCTGCCACGGCGGGGTACCACCGCGAAGCGGGTGGGCAGGTCGCGGTAGAACTTGGGCACGTGCGCGCCCATCTCCAGCAGGGCGGGGTCCCAGAACAGGGGCAGGTCGTTGAGGATCGCGTAGTTGGTGCTGAAGGCCATGTCGTGCGGTAGGCGCGGGCCGGGCAGCGGCACGTCGATGGCGTGCACGAGGTTGCCCATCGGGTCGACCACCCCGTAGTGCATGTAGGGCTCGCTGGCGCTGTAGCCGAACACCAGGAGTTCGCCGGTGGCCTCATCCAACTTGGTGTGCGCCGAGATGCCGGTGGGGCTGGGGAAGTCGCGCACCCACGGTGCCTTGCCCATGTCGGCGAGGGTGAGCGGATCCATCTGGTAGACGTCGCCGCACTGCCAGAAGCTGGTGAGCGCCAACCCGTTGTGCACGATCACATCGGTGCTCGAGCTGTCCTTCATGCGTCCACGGGCGCCCCATCCGTCGAGCTTGGAGTTCTGCGCGAGGTCGTAGAAACCGGTCCACAGGGGTTCGCCCGCATCGAGTTCCATGCGCAGGCCGTCGGTGCGCACGAACCGGTTGCGATAGGTGGCACGCCCGCCCCCGAACGAGATGGAGTGGATCATGCCGTCGCCGTCGAACGGGTGGTACTTGCCGATCGGCGCATGGACCTGGTTGTGGCCATTGCGCAGATAGACGCCGTGCAGATCGGTCGGGATCTCGCCGATCACCTCCAGGTCCGGCGTGCTGGCGGTCCACTCGGTGTCGGTGGGCAGCCAGTTGTCGAGCAGGTAGGGGTTGTCGGTGGGCAGGCAGCCGAGTGTGTAGCGCTTGTGCACAGTGGACATGTCAGACTCCAGGTAATCGTGTGTCGTGGGTTGCCGAACGGGAAAGGGAAATCGGCCGATGCGCCGATGCGGGTCAGGAGCGCTGTCGGCTCCGGAAACGCTCCAGCATCCGCGCGTCGGCCGAGGACTTGAAGCCCGGGAAGAACCCTGGCACCCGCTCCACGTAGGCCGCGTAATCGGGCTTTGTGCGCAGCATGTGGCGATCCAGCATGGCGGCGGCCGAACCCTTGCTCATGAACCAGGTCACGTACAGCGGCCCGACGATGGCAATCCAGCCCAGTGGATGCGCCAGGCCGAAGACGAAATAGGCCCACCACATCGTGGCCTCACCGAAGTAGTTCGGATGGCGCGTGAGCGACCACAAGCCGCTTTGCAGCACCTTGCCCTTGTTGCCGGGATCGGCCTTGAAGCGCTTGAGTTGCCGATCGGCACCGGCCTGAAAGACGAAACCGGTCAGCCAGATGGCGATGGCAAGCATGTCGAGTCGCGTCAGCGGCCCGGGTTCCGCGTGGATCGTCATCACCATGGGGAGTGCCCAGATCCAGATCAGTCCGCCTTGCAGCAGAAAGACCTGGAAGTAACTCCACCACCACCAGCGTTTGCCATTGTTCTTGCGCCAGCTTGCATAGGGTTGCTGCTCCTGCGATTGCCCGAGGTTGGTGCTCGACGCATGGGCGACCAGGCGGGCAGACCAGATGACGACCAGCAGCAGGAACACCAGCTGGCGCGTGGAATAGTGCCCATCGACCAGTGCCAATCCCACTGCGGTCAACGATGCAGTGAGCGAATACGCGACATCCATGCTGCCGGCGTTGCGCGTGACAAGACTCAGCAGCCACACGGCCGTGAGCCAGGCCAGCATCATGGCACCGGCGACAAGCCACTGGAGACTCAGCTGTGCGGCGGCCGATCCGGCTGGACCGAACAGGGCAACAAGCATCACGCCGGCAGGCAACAAGGCATGCAGGCGGTGCATCCACTTGGCCTTGGCCGTTCGCTCGAGCGCCATCAACCAGATGACGGCCAGCAGCATCCACGCCAGCGCAGCCGGAACGAGAAAGGGACTCAGTGTCTGGATCGACATGGCATGCCTTGGGGACGCAGTGGTGTCACGGGATCTGGCCGCCCGCGCGCAGTTCGTCGACCAGCGTCGCGAACGCGTGGTTGGAACTCGGATGCGGCCGCCCGGGCATGTCCGCCAGCGCCTGCGCCACCTGCTCCATGTCGGACCCCGCGACACTGTCCGTCTCCACGCTGAAGCCGCGGCGAAAGCGTCCGCCGCCGGCGATGAAAACCTGTCCGTTGGCGCTGCAGGCATCGCTGGACAACCAAGCCACCATGGGCGCCACCACATCCGGTGTCAGGCAGGCGGCCACGTCCGGGCCGAGATGGCCTGCGGTCATCTGCGTTGCGGCATACGGTGATATCGCGTTGACGCGAATGCCTGCGCTGGCGCCTTCTGCCGCGAGCGATCGCACCAGCATTTCGATCGCGCCCTTGGAAGCGGCATAGGCGCCGAGCCCGTGGTTGCCGTAGCGGCCGGCGCTGGATGTCGTGGCAATCACACGACCATGGCGTTGCGCGCGCAGCAGCGGCCAGGCCGCGTGGACCAGGTTGAGCGTGCCGAGAAATCCGACATTGAAGATCCGCATGAAGTCGTCCAGCGATTGCTTGCCGAAAGTGGACGCCTGCGACAGCGCGGCATTCGCAATGACGATGTCGATGCGGCCGAAGTGGTCCACGGCCTGCTGGACCATGCGCCCGCCTGCCCCGTCGGCGTCTGCCGCGTCGAAGTTGGCGATGACCGTGCCACCCGCCGCGCGAATGGCGTCGACGGTTTGCTGGGCAGAGGTTTCGCTGTCCTGTTCGCCGGGGTGGCGGCGGTTGTTCACGACGACGTGCGCGCCGCGGGCGGCCAGCGCCAGCGCGTAGGCGCGGCCCAGCCCCTTGCCGGCGCCCGTGATGATCGCCACCCGGCCGTGCAGTGATGCAAGGGCAGTTGCGTTGTCGGCCACCATCGTGGTCCCTCCTTACGCCGTCGCTGCGTTGCGCCGTGCCCGGGCTGCCCGGATGTCTTCGCCGCTGCCCCAGTAGGCGTGTGATCCGGCTGGTACCACCAGGGGCAGCTGGACCCGCGCGATCGGGCCCTTGCCGATGCTCTGGCCGCGCCAGACCCAGACTTCGGTCTGTTCCAGATTGCCGACATAGGCGATCAGGTAACCATCGTCTTCACCTTGGGACCCGACGCGGGGTGCAAACACCGGCTGCCCCATGTATTTGCCGTCGGGCAGGTCATAACGATCGACTTCCTTGAGTTCCTGGTAGTCGAATTTCTGAATCCCGCTCATCAGGAAAAGTGGCACCTCTGCCGCAAACGTGTTGTAGGAGTACCGGTTCTTGATGCCGAGGTAGCGGTAGTTGATCGCCGGCATTTCCGCGTTGGCGTCGTCGACGAATCGTTCGCTGGCCTTGCCGGTTTTCAGATTCAGCCGGTACTCGGCCAGGCGCGGCTCCATGTGCTTGAACGAGAGGAAGTAGTTCTGCACCTTGACGCTGGGTGTGCCCTTGGGGATGTCGGGAACCGGCGACAGCTGCTTGTAGGCGTAGGCGACGATCTCATCACCGTCCTCCCACGCATTGACCGTGTGCAGGATATAGGTCGGATCACATTCGAACCACACCACGTCCTTGCCGCTGCCGTAGCGAGGGATGACGCCGAAACGGGTCTTCATCGACTGGTCGAAGATCATCTTCTTCTTGCCCTGCTTGAGCAGCTCCGGATCCCAGAACATCGGCAGGTCATGCAGGATGGTGTAGTTCTCGGTAATCCAGCTGTCGTGGGGAAGCCGAGGGCCGGGCAGGTCGATCTCGGTTGAACAGATCAGCTTGTTGTCGGGGCCGACAACACCGTATTCCATGTAGGGCTTGGTGTTGAAGCTGTAGTTGAAGAACAGGAACTCGCCGGTACGCTCGTCGACCTTGGA
>DMQJ01000514.1:10536-10909 GCA_003455715.1 Acidimicrobiaceae bacterium
GCGCCGACACCCCGTTGGGCCACGCGCCGGAAAAATCATCCGGGCCGATGGTGTGAAAGTCGGTTGCATCCAGGCGATAGGGTTGGCCACAGCGCGAGAACATGGTCTTGAACTCGCCGTTGTGAAGAACGACATCGGTACCCGAGTTGTTCTTCAGGCCGCCTTCGGCGTCGAATCCATCGCGCAGGCTGGGGTACAGGCCCTTGCCCGCTTCCATTTCCCGGAGCAGCCCGGAGGTCAATACCATGCGGTTGCGGTACTCGGCCTTGCCATCCTTGAAGGTGGTGGCATGCACCATGGAGTCGCCGTCAAACCAATGGTAGCGCCCACTGGGCGGCTGGAAGATCGGATTGTGGCCATTGCGGATATACAC
>DMQJ01000514.1:11150-11598 GCA_003455715.1 Acidimicrobiaceae bacterium
CCGTCGAGGTCCTTGGGCAGCTCGCCGATGACGTCGAGCTCGGTGGCGGTGATCTCCTTGCTCACCGGGCCGTGGATACTCCCTTGCAGGTATTCGTTACCCTCCTCGTGGGCCCGGAGCGTCAGCTCGTTGTAGATTTCGTATTTACCCATGATGAAAACTCCTTCAGATTCTGGATAGACCGTCTATCCACCGTTCCTCGAACCATGTCCTGCCGCAGAGACGCTGCCCACGCCCTCGATGGGCGCCTTTTGCCCGCCTCGGCCCGCTTCGGCCTGCATCCGTCGCGTCCGTTCTAGACGGAAGGCTCGCGCACCAGCGAAGGCCCGGCGACCGGGATTTCCCAGAACCCGGGTGCTGCGGCCACCAAGCCGGGGACTGAGTTCACCAGTGAGCCCGCGACGCCATACTGCACCGCCGTGGTCTTGAACGGGTACTTGTCGGGCAC
>DMQJ01000092.1 GCA_003455715.1 Acidimicrobiaceae bacterium
GCGCTCGACCGCGTCGACGGGCTCGGCCCCGCTTCCCGGACGCGATGGTGCGCTCGGCGACGAGACGGCAGAGGGGGTGCTGCGGTGACGCTTGCGTGACGGCATGAGTGCGCAGGTTACGCGAGCGCAACCGCCGATCGCACCGCCGTGTACACGGCCACGATCACCAGCAGACCGACGAACCATCGCTGCAGCACCCGCGGATCGCGTTTGCCGGCCAGATCGCTGCCCACGAACACGCCCACAAGGCTCGCACCCACGAAGGGGAGGACGACGCCCCATTCGATGCTGCTCCCCTGCACCGTGCCCCCGAACGAGACCATCGAGTTGATGATGATGACCACCAGCGACGTTCCCGCGGCCTCGGGCATGGAGAACCCGAGCGCCAGCACCAGCATCGGCACGATGACGAAGCCACCGCCCACGCCGAAGAAGCCGGTGAGCAGGCCCACGAACGACCCGGCGGCGATCACCTTGGCGATGGTGGCAGCATCGACGCGCAGTGTCTTCGACATGGCGTGGGCGGCGTGAGCGCCGTGCGCATGCGGGCGCGACCGTCGCCACATCATCACCGCGGCCGCCACCATCACGGCGGCGAACAGCAGCAGCAGAAGGTTCTCATCGACGCCCTTGCTCCATGCACTGCCAAGCAGGGCCCCGCCGACGCCGGCAACGCCGAACAGCACACCAGCGGCGAGGCGCACCCGGCCCGCACGCCAGTGAGGCAGCAGGCCGATGAGCGACGTAATAGCTACCAGCAGCAGCGAGGTGACCTTCGCCTGGCCCACCGGCTGGCCGGCGGCGTAGACGAGGGCAGGAATGGCAAGGATCGACCCGCCTCCGCCCAACGCCCCCAGCGACAAGCCGATGAGGAAGCCGAGCGGCGACGCGAGCAGGGCGCGCACGCGGGGGCCGGTTCAGGCGGGCGTGGCCGCAGTGGACCAGGCCGTGTAGCCACCGATGAGGTCGGAGACGTCGGTGAAGCCGTGCGAGCGCAGCAGGCTGGAGGCAATGGCCGAGCGATAGCCGCCAGCGCAGAACACCACGGTGGGCGCCGCCGGGTCGAGTTCGCCCATGCGGGTGATGAGCGCGGGCAGGCCGATCTCGCGAGCCCCGGGGATGGTGCCCGTGTCGGCGACTTCGCCGGGGTTGCGGATGTCGACGAGCACCAGGCCCTCGATGTTGCGCATGCGCTCCTCCAGCGACGCCACCGACAGGCGGGAGAGCTGGGTGACGTGTTCGGGGTGCTGCACGAACGCAGCGACGGGATCGTGGAGCGCGCCGAGCACCCGGTCGAACCCGATGCGAGCAAGGCGGGTACGGGCCTCGTTCTCGGTGCCCGGTTCGCACACCAACACGATGGGAGTGCCCGGCTGCATCACTTCACCTGCGTACTCGGCAAAGCGGCCGCCAAGGCCGACGTTCACCGAACCCCGCAGATGACCGGCGGCGAACACCATGTCTTCCCTGGCGTCGACCACCACTGCCCCATCGGCCTGATGGGCCAGCACTTCTTCAAGGGTGAGCATCGTCACTGGCGCGTCCTCATACAGGTCGCGCTGCTGCCGGTTCTGGGTGGCGGCGAAGAGGAAGTACAGCGGTGCCACCGACTGGCCCTGCGTGACGGCCTCACGGAACTGGTCGACCGTCATCGGAGCGAGGGCGTAGTTGGTGCGGCGCTGCTCGCCGATGGTGCTGACGGTCTCGGTGGAGAGGTTCTTGCCGCACGCAGACCCAGCGCCGTGGGCGGGCCACACCTTGGCGTGGTCGGGCAGGGTGAGCAGCTTGTCGTGCAACGAGTGATACAGCTGCACGGCCAGCTCGTCGGCGGTGTAGCCGATGGCCGACAGGAGGTCGGGCCGACCGACATCGCCGATGAACAAGGTGTCGCCAGTGAGCACACCCTCGGGCTCGCCGTGCTCGCCGTGGGGGTAGACGACGATGGAGATCGACTCGGGGGTGTGCCCAGGCGTCTCACGAATCTGCAGCACCACCTCGCCGAGGCGGATCAGGTCGCCGTCGTCGTAGGGCTGGATGGGGAACTGCACCTTGTCCTCCGCCGCCCGACCGAAACCGATGACAGCGCCGGTGCGCTCTGCCAACTCCAGGTGGCCGGAGAGGAAGTCGGCGTGGAAGTGAGTCTCCAGCACGTGCGTGATGGTGAGACCGTGCGCCTCCGCATCGGCGAGGTACTGGGCGACGTCGCGCTGCGGATCCACCACGACAGCCTTGCCGGTGACCGAGTCGCCGACGAGGTAGCTGGCGTGGGAGAGACACCCGAGGTAGTACTGGCGGAAGAACAACATGGGTGGAACTATACCCCCCGGGGTATCAAGCGTCAACCCACCGAGCGGGCCTCCATGCGTAGAGTGCGCCCATGCTCTCCCCCATCGAACTGCGCAGCGACAACGCTGCCGGTGCCGCCCCCGAACTACTCGCAGCACTCACCGATGCCAACAGCGGCGGCGCGATGGCATATGGCGGAGATGCCTTCACCGAGCGTCTGCAACAGGTGGCCCAGGAGGTGTTCGAACACCCCGACGCGGCGGTCTTCCCGGTTGGCTCGGGCACTGCGGCCAACGCCCTCGGCCTGTCGGCGCTGTGCCCGCCGTGGGGCAGCATCGTCTGCCACGAGACCTCCCACATCTACGTCAACGAGTGCGGCGCGGGTTCGTTGTTCACGGGTGGCGGCGTCATCCGCGGCATTCGGGGCGACGGTTTCCAACTGCATCCCGACGACGTTCGCCGACACCTCGACTCGGTCAACTGGGGAGACCCCCACCACTCGCAGCCGTCGGTGCTCTCACTCACCTGCCCCACCGACTTCGGCACCGTGTACCGCCCGGCTGAGGTGTCGGCGCTCGCAGCAGTTGCCCGCGAGGGGAGCCTGCGCACCCACCTCGACGGCGCCCGACTCGCCAACGCGCTCGTCGCCAACGACTGCACCCCTGCCGCTCTTACCTGCGGCGCCGGCATCGAGATGCTGTCGCTCGGAGCCATCAAGAACGGTGCCGTCAGCACCGACGCCATCGTCTCGTTCGACCCCGCCGTCAACGAGCAGCTCACCTACCGGCTGAAGCGTTCGGGCCACGTCGCCAGCAAGATGCGCTTCCAGTCGGTGCAACTCATCGCCTACCTCACCGACGGCCTCTGGCTCCGGCTGGCCGAGCGGGCGAACGCAGCGATGAAGGTGCTGTCCGACGGCCTTCGCAGCCTCGGCCTCGAGTTCGTCGCCGAGCCCCAGGCCAACATGCTGTTCGTGCACGTTGGCGACGAGGTGGCTCAACGGATGGCCGACGAGTGCGCGCTGCACTTCTACACGATGGGCAACGGAGTGGTGCGTCTGGTGACGAGCTTCCACACCACCGAGACGGAGGCTCACGAAGCCGTGCGCCGCATCGCCTCGGTCGCGGGGTAACGAGTCAGACTGCGACGCGGAGGCCGTCGAGGCCCCGAATGACGAAGTTGGGCAGGTAGGCGGGGGCACCGTCGAGGTGCAGGTTCGGGAACCGCGCTGCGAGTCCGGCAAGCGACACGTCGAGCTCCTGGCGAGCAAGCGGCGCGCCCACGCAGAAGTGAATGCCCCCGCCAAAGCCGATGTGCGCGGTGTCGCCGCGGCCCACGTCGAAGCGGTCGGCGTCGGCGAACCGCCGAGGGTCGCGCTCGGCTGCACCGAACAGCATCGCCACCTCCTGCCCCACCGCCAACGGCTGCCCGGCAATCGCCACACCTTCCTCCAGCACCCAGCGCTCGAACAGTTGCAGCGGGGCGTCCCATCGCAGCATCTCTTCGATGGCCACCTTGGCAGGCACCTCCCCGCGCACGACTCGATCCCACTGGTCGCGGTGCAGCATCAGTGCCCGCGTGCCGTTGCCGAGCGTGTTGACGGTGGCCTCGTGCCCGGCCTCCAGCAGCACCATCGTGGTCGACACGATCTCGTCCTCGGTGAGCACGTCGCCTTCGTCTTCCACACGGACCAGTTCGCTCACCAGGAGACCGTCAGGCTGCCGACGCTTGTCGGCGATGAGCGCCTTCGTGTACTCGATGTACTCGGCCGCCGCCCGGTTGGCCGAGGCCTTCACGTCGTCGGAGGTGGTGAGTTCGTACATCTTCACGATCGCGTGCGACCAGTCGAGGAGCAGTTGGGTGTCGGAGCGCGGCACCCCGAGCATCGAGCAGATCACCGCAACCGAGTAGGGCTGGGCGTAGTCGCGCAGCAGGTCGAAGCGGCCGAGGCCTTCGCAACGGTCGAGCAACTCGGTGGAGTAGCCCTCGATCGCGGGCCGCAGCGCGGCAACGGCACGCGGGGTGAACACCTTGCTCACCAGGCGGCGGATGCGGGTGTGGTCGGGCGGCTCGAGGCACAGCAGCGACCACTGCTCGTGCTGGTGGAACGACGCCCACCGAGGGTCGGGCTCGGGCTTGCCCACCTCGGCGTGGGTGTAGCGATGGGTGTAGGCGCGACCCAAACGACGGTCGCGCAAGGTCTCCTGCACGTCGGCAAAGCGGGTGATGGTCCACTGGCCAGTGCGCTCGTTCCAGAACCCCGGCGTGGCCTCCCGTAGCTCGTTCAGAACTGGGTACGGGTCGGCGATGAACGCCGGATCGGCGGGGTCGAAGCGAGCGATGATGTCGGCGAGCGCCATCGGAAGATCTTCGCGCAGGCGGTCGGCGTCAGAGGCATGCGATCGATGGCAAGGGTGCCAACATCGCTGCTGCGGCGTGGATGGGCAAGGGCTCGGTGAGCCGACCGTCGGCGCACGCAGCGCGCAGGGTTGCCGTGTTGGTGTCGAGGTTGGGACGGTACACGGGGTCGACGAATGTGTCGCTGCGAACAGCCAGCGTGAGCACGGGCTCGGTGGGCAGCAGCACCTCGAGCGCACGGACGAAGTCTTGCGGGTCGGTCTGAAACTGCAGCGGCTCCACCGTGCTGTCGATCCCCCGACCGCTGCGCTGGTCGGTGGGGCGCCCCGGGAGCGGCTCGGTCGCACCCGCGGCACGTAACGCGAACGCGCCGAGCGGCAGCGCCCGCCAACGGTCGTCCATCGCGATCCGCACCCCATGGCAGCGAGAGGCGACACCGGCGTC
>DMQJ01000422.1 GCA_003455715.1 Acidimicrobiaceae bacterium
CCTGGCGATGCCCACATGCCGAACGACGCTGGGCGCTGGCGACCGCTGGTAGCGACGGCTCGTGGGTTGGCCGCGGCGCATCCGGCGCTCGAAGCGGCGGTGCCGACGATCGAGCCGCACTTCGGCAGCGACAGCCGCCTCCGCCGCATCGTCGGGGAGGCCACGTGGTTGCGCCAGCACGCCCACGACGTGGAGCTCGTTCATCACGGCGGCGGCACCGCACCACTCCGGGCGCACCGTCCGTACGTGCTCACCATTCACGACCTCCAGTTCCGCACCTATCCGGAGTACTTCACGCGGGTGAAGCGGGCGTATCTCGGCAGCGTCATCCCTCGTTCAGTTCGCCGGGCGACCGTGGTGACGGTGCCCAGCGAGTACGTGCGCGACTCGGTGGTGCAGGCCTACGGTGCCGACCCCGATCGGGTCATGGTGGTGCCGCACGGCATCGAGGCCGGGTTGGCCACCGACGCCACGCCCGACGCCGAACTGCGCGAGCGCTACCAGTTGGGCGCCGGACCTGTCGTGGTGTACCCCGCCGTCACACATCCTCACAAGAACCATGCGTTCTTGTTGGAGTTGATGGAGCGTCATTGGCGCGATCCGCACCTGCGGTTGGTGCTCACCGGTGGCCAGGGCTTGGCCGACCACGTGGTGGCTGGCTGCACCGATCCGCGGGTGCGTCGTCTCGGCAGAGTGTCCGACGCCGATCGCAATGGGCTGTTGGCGATGGCGACCGCCCTGGTGTTCCCGAGCCGCTACGAAGGGTTCGGCGCACCCCTCATCGAAGCCATGACAATGGGTGCTCCGGTGGTGTGCGCCGACGTCACGTGCATGCCCAGCATCGTCGGCGACGCGGGGCTCGTCCTTCCGTTGCGGCCCGATGCGTGGGCCGATGCGTTGCATGAGGTGAGCCGTCGGCGCGACGAGTTGGTGGCTGCCGGTCGCCGCCGGGCACTCGACTTCACGGCGGTGGCCAGCGGGCGCGCGTTGGCGGCGGCGTACACGCGAGCGTTGGAGTTGTCATGACCGACCAGCCGTTGTGCATTGCCGTGCTCTGCCCTCACTTTGCGCCCGACACTGCGCCCACCGGTGAGGTCATCACCCGCATCGTGCACGAACTCGTCGCGCTCGGTCACGAGGTGCACGTGGTCGCAGCCCTGCCCTGGTATCGCCAGCACCGCATCGAGCCCGGCTGGGAGGGGAGGTGGGTGCGTCGCGAACGCACCGAGTGGGGCTCTATCACCAGGGTGAACCCGTTCCCAGGTGGCGACAAGCGCAACCTTCTGCGCAGGGCCGCAGGATTCGCCGGGTTCAGCGCGCTCGCGGGACTCGTCTCGCTTCGCGGTGGTCGTGTCGACGCCGTCATCGCCATGTCGCCGCCGCTCACGATGGGTCTCACGGGTTGGGTCACCCACCTGGTGCGCAGAGGGCCGCTGGTGTTCAACATCCAAGACGTCTTCCCCGATGCAGCCGTCGAGACCGGTGCCATCACCAACCAGCGCATCATCGCCATCGCACGCTGGCTCGAGCGCGTCAGCTACCACCGTGCCGCCGCCGTCACCGTGCTCAGCGACGACCTCGCCGACAACGTACGCGCCAAGGTGCGGCCCGCTCACCGGCCCCGGGTACACGTCATCCCCAACTTCGTCGACACCGAGTTCATCCGGCCTGCCGACCGGCTGACGAGTTACCGGCGCGAGTTGGGCATTGGCGACGAGCCAGTGGTGCTCTACGCCGGCAACGTGGGCTACTCGCAGTCGCTGGAGATGGTGGTCGATGCGGCGGCCGAGTTCCCGGAGGCCACGTTTCTCATCAACGGCGACGGTGCGGCGCGGGTGTCGTTACAGGAGCGTGCCGCCCATCTACCCAACGTGCGATTCAGCGGCTACCAACCGAAGGAACGGGTGCCTGAGGTGCTGGCCACGGGCGACATCCATCTGGTGCCGTTGAAAGCAGGCCTGGGGCGGGTGAGCGTTCCGTCGAAGACGTACAGCATTCTCGCTGCCGGGCGACCGGTGCTGGCAGCCATCGACCCGGGCACGGAGGTGCCGAGAATGCTTGCTGCCAGCGGAGGAGGGGTCGCCGTGCCGCCCGACGACCCGGAAGCCTTTCGGACCGGGTTGACTCAACTGTTGGGCAGCCCGGCGACGGCGGTGGCGATGGGTGCCGCCGGACGGTCGTGGGTGGAGGGAGCAGCGTCGCCGGCCGCCGTGGCAGGCGCTTACGAGCGGCTGATCCGGGGCCTGGCCCGCCCGAGCGCAGGGCGAACTGGTTTTCCTGCTCCGAGGCGATAGCCTCGCACCCTCGTGGCTCCGTCATCCTCCGCCAAGAAAGTCGCCAAGCTCGCGTCACGCGGCCGGGGCAAGAAGGTCCGCTTCTCGGGCGGCACTACCTTCCCCACGGTCGTGGCGCTGTCGTCGCTGGCCATGGTGGGCCTCATCGCCTACGGCAAGGTATCGATGCCCAGTGAGGCCAGCGGTAGCCCGCAGGCCGGCGACCAGTGGACGATGGCCTACGAGTTCCGCGTGTGCGACACCACGTTCACGCTGGAGGGCCAGCCCGAAGACCTCACCGAGCAGGAAGCGTCAGCGGGCGATGCAGTCGACCTGCAGAGCGGCATCCCGAGTTCGGTGGGCTTCATCAACTACCGGCCCGAAGTCGGCGGCAACACGGGTGGCAAGGCTCGCTTGGGTGTCTTCCTCGACTCGTACGAGGTCAGCGTCAACACCGACCGCATCGTCATCCCCGGCAACCAGGCCGATGGTGAGGAAGTCGTCTACGACATCGACGACAGCAGCGTGTTCGATGGCACGTCGTGCGAAGGTGAAGACGCCGAGATCAAGGTGCGCGTGTGGAACGACGCGTCCACCGGTGCCTTCCAAGACAAGATCACCGACTTCCACGGTCTGAAGTTCACCAAGAACGGCATGGCGTTCGTCATCGCCATCGTGCCTGCCGACGACGACAACTTCGAGATTCCCAAGCCGGCCACTGCGTCGCGGCTCGAAGACTTCGGCGTCATCGGTGAAGGCAGCGGCGACGACGCGGCCGACACCAACGGCTGATGCGAGCCGTCGTGCTCGTCGGCGGGTTCGGCACCCGCCTGCGCCCACTCACCAACTCGGTACCGAAGCCGATGTTGCCGGTGGGCCATGTGCCCATCATCGAACGACTGGTGGCCAACCTCGCTCGCGGTGGTGTCACCGAGGTCACCCTTGCGCTGGGCTTCCGCCCTGAGCCATTCGTCGCCGCCTTCCCCGATGGCGAGTGTGCCGGGGTGGCGTTGCGCTATGCGGTGGAGCCCGAGCCGCTCGACACGGCCGGCGCCATCCGCTTCGCCGCCGACGCGTCCGGCATCGACGACACGTTCGTGGTGGCCAACGGCGATGTGCTCACCGATCTCGACGTGTCGCAGCTGGTGGCGTTCCATCGCGCCAACAGCGCCGAAGCCACCATCCACCTCATCGGTGTGCCCGATCCGTCCGCGTTCGGTGTAGTGGCGCTACAACCCGACGGTCGCGTCGAACGGTTCGTCGAGAAGCCGGCGCCCGGCACCGAGCCCAGCAACCTCATCAACGCGGGCACGTACGTGCTCGAACCCAGCGTGCTGGCGCGCATCCCGCAGGGCCAGAAGGTGTCGATCGAGCGGGCGACGTTCCCCGCCGTGGTGGCCGACGGGGGCCTGTTCGCGTTGGCCACCGACGACTACTGGCTCGATACCGGTCGCCCCGAGTTGTACCTGCAAGCCAACCTCGATGTGGTTCGTGGTGTGCGCCGATCCGACCGATGCGTTGCGGTGGCCGACGGGGCGCGAGTCGCTTCCGATGCCATCCTCGACGACGCGGTCGTGGCTGCAGGGGCCTCGGTGGGTGCGGGTGCCGTGGTGGCGCGCAGCGTGGTGCTGGCTGGCGCGTCGGTGGGCGATGGCGCTCAGGTGGCAGACTCGGTGGTCATGGGCCAGGTCGGCGCCGGCGCAACGGTGAACGAGTGTGTGGTGGGAGCTGAGGGCGTGGTTGCCCCCGGCGAGCACCTGCGCGGTGTGAAGCGCCCCGACCCCGACGCGTCGTGAACGTCGTGGTGGTGGGTGGGGCCGGTTTCGTCGGCTCGCATCTCACCGAACGGTTACTTGCCGAGGGGCATTCGGTCGATGTCGTCGACGACCTGCGATGCGGTTCCTTGGCCAACCTGGCAGCAGCCCGGTCGCTCGGTGGCGAGTTGAAGATCCACACCCTCGATGCAGCGGCGCCAGAGTTCGCCGACCTGGTGGCGATGCGGCGACCAGAAGTGGTGTATCACCTCGGTGTGCTGCCACCGGGCCAACCGGCTGAGCACACCGCCGGAGCCTCGCTGGCGTCGGTGCTGGCGGTGTTGGAGGCCGCTCGGCTGCACGGCCCGGTGAAGGTGGTGGTCGCGCTGTCGGCGGTGTCGCTCTACGGCGACGTACCCAGCCGCGAGCAACCCGTGAAGGAGGCCACGCCGTGGAAGCCTGTTGGGTTGCGCGGTGTGGTCGCCAAGGCGATCGCCGAACTGTTGGTGGCATACCGCGAGTTGCACGCCGTCGAGTTCACTGGCCTCGCCATGGGCAATGTGTACGGGCCGCGTCAGCGCGCTGATGGGGGAGTGGTGGCCGCGTTCGCCCACGCGCGCCGCGACGGCGTCACTCCGATGATCCACGGCGACGGTCGCCAGACACGCGACTTCCTCTACGTCGACGATGCGGTTGATGCGCTCGTACGTGCCGGCCAACGCGGCGGAGGGCTGGTGGTCAACATCGGCACCGGCGTCGCCACGTCGGTGCGCGAGGTGTGGGATGCCATGGCCGGCCCGAGCGGCCGCCCGGGTGCACCCTCGCCACGCAGGGAGGCCGATGTGCAGCGATGCGCGCTGGCCATCACCCGCGCTCGCATCCAGCTGGCCTGGGCTCCCTGGACCGACCTGGCCACCGGCCTGCGCGAACTGTAGAAGCGGCTACGCCGAGACCCCTGCTGCTGCGAGGGTGGCCCGGGCGAGCTCGGCGGCGACGGCGGGCTCGGGCAGGATGCTCGGGTGGGCCATGGGGCGCCCACCTTCCGCGTCGACTGCGGCCGCGAGCGCGTTATCCGCCGGGGTGGGCTCCAAACACCAGGCACCGGCGGCCTCG
>DMQJ01000118.1 GCA_003455715.1 Acidimicrobiaceae bacterium
TCTCTGCAATCGAGTGTGCACTCGCCTCCCGGGACGCGAGTCTGCACTCGGGTCCCGAAGGGGTCGCTGCGCCACGCTCGCGGCGCCACTCGCCGCAGTGCTTGTCAGCGACGACGTGTGTTGGGCGCCTAGCTCTTCAGCCGGAAATTGCCAGGGTCGTGCAGCGGCCGATCGTGCCGCACTGCAGGGATCGGTTCGCCGTACACCTCGATGATGAAGTCGGTTCGGTCGAGCAGTTCCACGGGCAGGTAGCCGTATACCACCGGCTTGCCCACCGTGTGCCCGAAGTTGGCGCTGGTGGTGAACCCCACGACAGCTCCGCCGCCGCCCGGAACCATGATGGCCTCACCGCTCACCGGGTAGGCCATCGACTCCAGGGTGAAGGTGCAGAGGCGACGGGTGACGCCAGCCTCTCGCTGACGAACGAGCGCGTCGCGGCCGAGGAAGTCGCCCTTGCGCAGGCTCACCCGCCAGCCCAGACCGGCCTCCCATGGCGTGGTGTCGGGGGTGACGTCGGTGCTCCAGTACACGTAGCCCTTCTCCAGCCGCATCGTGTCGACCGCCCGGTAGCCCACATCGGCGATGCCGTGCGGCTCGCCTGCGGCGCGCAAGACGTCGTAGACATGCGCCGCGTACTCGGTGGGAATGTGCAACTCCCACCCGAGTTCCCCCGTGTAGCCGATGCGCAGTGCCAGCACCGGCGCCGACCCGATGGTGAGCTCGCGGGCTGTCGCGTAGGGAAAGGCCTCATTGCTCACGTCGTCGTCGCACGCGGCTGCCAGCACCATGCGAGCCAGCGGCCCGCACAGGTTGATGACGGCGCGCGACGAGGTGAGGTCGCGAATCGTGACGGAGCAATCGGTGGGTGAGTTGGTGCGAATCCAGCCCATGTCGTGTGCGCCGAACGCCGCGCCCGTGACCACGTACCACGTGTCGTCGCCAGTTCGCGTCATCGTCAGGTCGCACTCGATGCCGCCGCGTTCGTTGCAGAGCTGGGTGTAGATCACCGAGCCGACCGGCTTGTTCATGTCGGCGACGCTCAACCATTGCACCGCGTCGTTCGCGCCCGGCCCGCTGATCTCGAACTTGGCGAAGCTCGTCTGGTCGATGAGGGCGACGCGCTCGCGCACGGCCCGGGCCTCGGCGCCGAGATGCTCGAACCAGTTGCCGCCGGTGAACGAGGGTCGGTCGACCGGTTCGACGCCGGCTGGAGCGAACCAGTTGGGTCGCTCCCATCCGCCCCGCGAGCCCATCACCGCTCCACGGGCCAACAGCGTGTCGTGCAGCGGGCTGCGACGAATACCGCGGGCCGTCACCTTCTCGGAGCCGGGGGCCGCGAGCTTGTAGTGGTGGGCATACATCTCCACCATCCGCCGATCCATGAAGTGGCGTGTGGTGTGGTGGAACGAGAACCGTCGCACATCGAGCGGCCACAGGTCGAGACTGGGACGACCCTCCAGCATCCACTCGGCCATCATCTTTCCGGCGCCACCACCGGCGGCGATGCCGTAGAGGAACCCGGTGGCGACGTAGTAGTTGTCGAGTTCGGGCACCCGACCCATCACGAAGTCGGCATCGGCCGAGTAGGGGATGGGCCCGTTCAGCAGGGTGCGGATGCCCGCCTGCTCGAGGCACGGTGTACGCATCTGCCCCAGTTCTGCCAACTGGGCGAAGCGGTCGAAGTTGGGTTCGAACAACTGGCGCTGGAACGGAGAGGGGATGCCACTGGTGCCGAACGCGATCGTGTCGGGCTCGTAGCCGCCGATCAGCAGGCCAGGCCCGTCGGGCTTGTAGTACACGAGGTGGTCGGGGTCGCGCATCGTCGGCATCTTCCCCAGTTCCACCGGCGTATAGCCCTCGATCGGGCCGCTCAGCAGGTACTGGTGTTCCACCGCCGTGGCGGGAATGCGCACGCCCGCCATGGCGCCCACTTCCATGCCCCACATGCCTGCCGCGTTCACCACCATCTCGCACTCGATGGCACAGGGCTCACCGTCGGGGCCAACCGCGTGCACCGTGGTGCACTGCCGCCCGTCGACGGTGATGGCGGTGACCCTCGTGTGCTCGCTGATGGTGGCGCCGCGCATGCGTGCCCCGCGAGCGATGGCCATGGTGACGCTCGCTGGGTCGATGTAGCCGTCGGTGGGCAGGAACGCTGCGGCCAACACGCCCTCGGTGCTCATGAGCGGGAATAGCTCCTGCGCCCGCTGCGGTGAGATGACCTCCATCGGCAGGCCGAAACTCTTCGCCATGGTGGTGAGCCGCTTGAGCTCCATCACCCGTTCGGGCGAACACGCCAGGCGCAAGCTGCCGGTCTCGTGCCAGTCGACGGCCTGGCCCGTCTCGGCCTCGAGGCCCCGATACATCTCCACCGACTGCTCGAGCATGCGCGTCGTGTTGCGCGATGAGCGCAGCTGGCCCACCAGCCCGGCCGCATGCCAGGTGGCGCCATCGGTGAGCTGGTGTTGCTCCACCAAGAGAACATCGGCCTCGCCCATCTTGGTGAGCCAGTAGGCGATGGAGCAGCCGAGGATGCCTCCGCCGATCACCACGATGCGGGCGCGAGAGGGTACGGGTGTGGGTGCCATGGGTTCAGGCCTTCACTCGAGAGTTGGTGGGGTCGTACAGGGGTTGGAGCGAGGCCTCGGCTGCCACTCGTTCGCCAGCGACCTCCAGTTCGTACGAGCCCGCCAACAGCCAGTCGGCGGTCACTCCGTCGGCGTGGCGCACGTAGCCGTATCCGATGCTGCGGCCGATGGTGTAGCCGTACCCGCCGCTGGTGAGCCAGCCCACGCGTTGGCCGTCGCGGAAGATGGTCTCCCTCCCGAGCAGCACCACCTCGGGTGCCACGCTGAACGCGGCCAGCATCTTGCGCACGCCGTGCTCGCGTTGGGCGATGATGGCGTCGCGGCCGCGGAACTCGACACCGCTCTTCACCTTCACGGCCCAACCGAGGCCAGCCTCCAACGGAGTGTGATCCGGGCCGATGTCGCTGCCCCAGGCCCGATAGCCCTTCTCCAGGCGGGTGCTCTCGATGGCCCGGTAGCCCGCATTGGTGAGACCGTGCTCGGCGCCCGCGGCCATGAGCGTGTCGTACACGCGTGGTGCGTACTCGACGGGGAGGTGGAGCTCCCACCCCAGTTCGCCCATGTACGTGATGCGCAACGCGCGCACCGGGCAACCAGCGATGCCGACGGTTTGCATCGTGGCGAAGGGGAACGCGGCGTTGGAGACGTCGGCGGAGGTGACCGCGGAGAGGATGGATCGGGCGCGTGGCCCCATCAGGGTGAGCACTGCGTACGCCGACGTGACGTCGAACAGTTGGCAATGGGCGGCGGTGGGGATGTTGCGGCGGATCCAGTCGAAGTCGTGGGTGGCAAAGCCGGTGCCGGTGACGATGTAGAACTCGTCGTCGGCCACTCGCGCCACGGTGAGGTCGGCCTCGATGCCACCATGGTCGTTGAGCATCTGGGTGTAGGTAAGGCTGCCCACCGGCTTGCGCACGTTGTTGGCGCACACCCAATCGAGCGTGGTGAGCGCGTCGGGACCCTTCAGCACGAACTTGGCGAAGCTTGTCTGGTCGATGAGCACGGCCGCTTCCCGGCAGGCGGCGTGCTCTCGCCCGACCGCGCCGAACCAGTTCTGGCGCCCGTACGTGTAGTGGTCGTGGTCGGCCTCGCCGAGGTCGGGCGAGTGGAACCAGTTCGGCCGTTCCCAGCCGAGCTTCTCGCCGAACACTGCGCCAGCCGACTTCAACCGGTCGTACAGCGGCGACGTGCGCGCTGGGCGGCCGCTGTGGTGCTCTTCGAACGGCCAGGCCATCGTGTAGTGCTTGCTGTAGGCCTCAAGCGTGCGGGTGCGCACCCAATCGGTGTCGGTGTGCGGTCGGCCGAAGCGGCGAATGTCGACCACCCACAGGTCGTAGGGCGGCTGCCCGGCGTGCACCCACTCCGCCAGCGCCTGCCCAGCGCCACCGCCAGCCGCGATGCCGAACGCGTTGAACCCCGCGCCGACGTAGAAGTTGGGCAGTTCTGGTGCTTCACCGAGGATGAAGTTCCCGTCGGGCGTGAAACTCTCGGGTCCGTTGATGAGTTGGCGGATGCCCGTGTTGGCCAGCTGTGGCACTCGGCCGATGGCCAGTTCCATGGTGGGTGCGAAGTGGTCCCAGTTGCTGTCGAGCAGCTGGAACTGGAACGGGCGGGGAATGCCGCCGGTGGCCCAGGGAATGGGGTTGGGTTCGTACCCGCCCATCACCAGGCCACCCACTTCCTCCTTGTAGTACGTGAGCCGGTCGGGGTCGCGCAGGGTGGGCAGGTTGCGCGGCACCTCCGGCGTGAAGGGCTCGGTGATGACGTACTGGTGCTCCACGGGCACGAGCGGAACGTTGACTCCCACCGTGGCGGCGAGCGCACGAGTCCATTGGCCGCCACACAGCACCACCTTCTCGCATTCGATGCGGCCCTTGTCGGTCACCACGGCGCGGATGACGCCTGCCTCTACCTCGATGCGCTGCACCTCAGTCTCTTCACAGATGGTGGCCCCAGCCATACGCGCGCCACGGGCGAGGGCCATGGTGATGTCGCTCGGGTTGGCCTGGCCGTCGGTGGGGAGGAAGGCGGCGCCCACCAGGTCGTCGATCTCCATCAGCGGCCATAGATCCTGGGCCTCCTTCGGCGACAGTAGGTGCATCTCCAGGCCGAAGCTCTTGGCGGTGGTGGCCTGGCGGCGCACCTCGGTCCACCGTTCCTGGTTGCACGCCAGCCGCAGGCCGCCGTTCATCTTCCACCCGGTGGCCTGACCCGTCTCCGCCTCCAGGGTCTTGTACAGCTCCACCGAGTTGCCAAGCAGTTGGGTGATGTTGGCACTGGTGCGCAACTGGCCCACCAGTCCGGCAGCGTGAAAGGTGCTGCCCGAGGTGAGCATGTGCTTCTCGACCAGCACGGTGTCGGTCCAGCCGAGCTTGGCGAGGTGGTAGGCCACGGAGCAGCCGACGATCCCGCCACCAATGACGACGACTCGGGCCTGTGAGGGAAGATCAGTCACGTCCCGCATCATCGCACGGACCCTGCACGTCGTCGCCGATCCGTCCATTTCTGGCGCGCGTCATCGAACGGTCTTTGGAAAGAATCAGACCCAGAAGGGGGAGTGAGAGGATTCAGCCCCAGAAGCCTGGCGGGGTGGGGGGAGAGCGGGGTCTATGCTGCGGCGCAGTCTGGGGAGCTCAGGGGGAGTGGTTGCACGTGGACTCGATGATCTCGGTTCGTGACCTGTGGAAGGTGTACGGGCCTCGTGCCGAGCGGCTGGTGGGGTCGCCCGACGCCGACCTGCCCCGCGCCGAACTGGAGGCCCGCACGGGCAACGTGGTGGCCATGCGCGAGGTGTCGCTCGACGTGCTGCCCGGTGAGGTGTTCGTGGTGATGGGGTTGTCGGGCAGCGGCAAGAGCACGCTCATCCGCTGCGTCACTCGGCTCATCGAACCCACCGCGGGCTCGGTCACCATCGAAGGCGACAACGTCACCGGTGCGTCCGACGCTGAGTTGCTCGCCATCCGTCGTCACAAGGTGTCGATGGTGTTCCAACACTTCGGCCTGCTCCCACACCGCACGTTGCTCGACAACGTCGCCTTCGGCCTCGAGTTGCAGGGGGTCGACAAGCGCGACCGGCGCGATCGTGCCGCTGCCACGCTGGAACTGGTAGGTCTGCCCGGCATGGGCTCGTACAAGCCGCATCAGTTGAGTGGCGGACAGCAGCAACGCGTCGGCCTCGCCCGAGCCCTTGCCACGAACCCCGACATCATGTTGTTCGACGAGCCGTTCTCGGCCCTCGATCCGCTCATTCGCCGCGAGATGCAGGACGAGATCATCCGGCTGCGCCGCGAAGTGCGCAAGACGATGATGTTCATCACCCACGACCTGTCGGAGGCACTGCGGCTCGGCGACCGCATCGCCATCATGCGCGATGGCCGCATCGTGCAAGTGGGTACCCCTGCAGAGGTGGTGCTCGAGCCAGCCGACGAGTACGTCGCCAACTTCGTGCGCGATGTGCCCCGCTCTCACGTGGTCCCCGTGAGCGCCGTCATGGGCCCTGCGAGCGACGGCCCGGTTGCCGGTGAGGTGGCGCACACCGCCAAGGTGCGCGACGTGGTGGGTCTGGTGGCCCACAGCGACCTGCCGGTGCGAGTGATGCACGATGGCCGTGCCGTTGGTTCCATCGACCGCACGGGTGTGCTGGCGGTCATCGCCGGCGAGGACGCCTGATGGCGTCGGTCGACACGCTGCCGCCTGCCCATCTGGAAGCCGAGGCCGTTGCCAAGCGCCAGCGAGAGCGCTTGCTGGGCTTCGGTGTGTTCGCCGCGTTGCTCGTCGCTGCGTGGGTGGTGGGTCACGAGGTGCCCGATTGGATGGACCTCGACGTGCAGGGGTGGGCGCAGGATCGCTACACCTGGACCATTCAGAACAGCGACACTCACTGGCTGTTCACCGTCTTCCTCAACCCGGCGAGCGACTTCCTCAACTGGGCGGTGGAGCACGTCTTCGACCTGCTCGAGGCGCTGCGGTGGCCCGGGGTAGTCGCACTGACCGCGATGATCGGCTGGCGCACGGGCGGCCCACGTGCCGCTCTCGCTGGCGGGTTGGCCATGCTGGCAGTGGGGGCCGTCGCCCCGTGGGACAAGGCGATGCTCACGTTGTCGATCATGGTGGTTGCGGTCGTGATGGCCCTGGTAGTGGGCGTGCCGCTCGGCGTCATCGCCGCACGCTCCGACCGGGCTGAGAAGATCATTCGCGTCGTGCTCGACACCGCGCAGGTGATGCCGGTGTACGTGTACTTCGCCCCGCTGCTCACCGGCTTCGGCATCGGCTACCCCCCGGCCGTCATGGCCACGTTCATCTATGCCTTGCCGCCCGCCACCCGCCTCACCAACCTCGGTATCCGTCAGGTGCCGGTGGTGCTCAATGAGGTCGGCCAGTCGTTCGGCACGACGTCGTGGCAGCAACTGCTGAAGGTGCAGCTTCCGGTCGCTCGCAAGTCGATTCTCCTCGGCCTCAACCAGGTCATCATGATGGCCTTCGCCATCGTCGTGCTTGCGTCGCTGTTCGGCCCTTCTGATCTCGGTCGCCTCGTGCTCAACGCCCTGCAGAAGCAGGAGGTGGGGGAAGCCTTCGCTGCGGGCATCGGCATCGTGCTCTTGGCAGTCGCCCTCGATCGCATCTCCACCGGTGATCGCCGACCTCTACCTCGATGGATGCCGACGCCCCCGCAGTGGGGCCGTCGGGTGTGGCTCGCGCTCGGGATCGGCACCGTCGTCGCCGCAGTGGTGTGCGCCCGAGCGTTCGAGCTCGACGTGTTGCCGTCGTGGATGTTGATCGACGCCGCCAGCCCGATCGACGACGCCGTCGACTGGGTGCAGAACAACCTCCGCAAAGATGTGCCAGTCATCGGGGGTACGCAAGCCATCAGCGACTTCCTAGTGGTGCACATCATCGACCCGATCCAGCGGTTCCTGCTCTGGCTGCCGTGGCTGGCGGTCGTGACTGGGGTGGCCTTCGTCGGTTGGCTCAGCCGCGGGTGGCGGCTCGCGGCTGGCGTTGCGCTGTGCCTCGTGCTCATCGGCTTCATGGGAACGGTGCCTGGCGCCGGTGGCCGCAAGCCACTGTGGGACGAAGCGATGAACACGCTCAGCCAGGTGATCGTGGCCATCGTGCTGGCGGTGCTCATCGCCTTTCCGCTTGGTGTGTGGGCAGGTCGAAGCGACCGGGTTGAGCGTGTGCTCAAGCCCTTCCTTGATCTTGCCCAGGTGCTGCCCCAGTTCGTGTACCTGATTCCGGTGGTCTTCCTGTTCAGCGCCGGTCGCGCTGCCGGCGTGGTGGCCTGCGTGGTGTACGCCATCCCGCCGCTCATCCGCCTGACGGCCCTGGGGCTGCGTGAGGTGCCCCACGCGCCAAGAGAGGCGGCGACCAGTTTCGGGGCCACGCCTCGGCAGGAGTTGCTGCACGTGCAACTACCGCTCGCTCGCAAGGCCATCCTGTTGGGTGTCAACCAGACAGTGCTGATGGTGCTGGCCACGGTGATCATCGCGGCGCTCGTGGGTGCTGGTGGCCTGGGCTTGCTGGCGTACACCGCTGCTGCCAAGCCGAATGTCAACCTTGGCCAAGGCATGGCCGGCGGCTTGAGTATCGTGTTCCTCGCCATCATGCTCGACCGCATCACTCAAGCCTGGGGCCGCGATCCCGATACATCGCGTACGTGAACCACAACAAGGGGGACCAATGAGATCAACCCGCCGGACGTCCCGGCTCGCCGTCGCCGGCCTCGTCATCAGTTCGCTCGTGCTTGCCGCATGTGGCGACGACGAGGAAGACGCGGGTGGTGGCGACAGCCCCACCTCGTCGGCAGCGCCCAGCGAGTCGTGCGAGACCAGTGGCGACGCCATCAAGCTCGCCGTCAACCCGTGGACGGGTTCTGCCGTCAACGCCTACGTCGCCAAGGCCGTCATCGAGTGCAACCTGGGCACGCCGGTCGAGATCATCGAGATCGACGAGAACGCCACGTGGGTGGGCCTTGACGACGCCAGCATCGACGCTGTGCTCGAAGTGTGGCCGTCGGGCCACGCCGCCGACTACGAGCAGTACATCACCACCAAGGGCACCGTGGTCGACATCGGCCTGCTCGGCCCGGAGGCCAAGATCGGCTGGTTCGTGCCGAAGTCGGTCGTCGACGAGCACCCCGAACTCGCCACCTGGGAAGGGTTCCTGGACCCCGAGCTGGCGAAGCTGTTCGCCACCGCAGAGTCGGGTGATCTGGGCCAGTTCACCATGGGCGACCCCAGCTACGTCACCTACGACGAGCAGATCATCGCCAACCTCGGCCTGCCGCTGAAGTATGTGGTGGCAGGCTCGGAGGCAGCGCTGCTCGCGGCGATCGACCAGGCGGTTGCCGATGGCACGCCCGTGCTGATGCAGTTCTGGAAGCCGCACTGGAAGCACCTCGAGGTTGAGCTGGTGGAAGTGAAACTTCCCGACGTGACCCCCGAGTGCGAGGCTGCAGCCGCCTCTGGCGATGGCAGCTACGCCTGCGACTACCCGGTCGATGCCCTCTACAAGGCTGCCAGCGTCCAGCTCGAAGCGAAGAACGCGCCCGTGTTCAACATGCTCAGCAAGATGCAGCTCACCACCGAGCAGCAGAGCGAAATCGCCGGCTACGTCGACCGCGACGGCATGAGCCCCGCCGAGGCCGCTCAGAAGTGGGTCGACGAGAACGCCGCTGTCTGGCAGGCCTGGCTGGCCTGACCAGCCCACCCTTCCATCACCGCATGCTCAACGGCGGTGGCCCCTCTGATGGGGTCACCGCCGTTGGCGTGTCAGGTCCGTCGTTCATCACGTTCCAGGAGATCCACCCTTCCCATGTCATCCACTTCCGTTCACGTCGGCTACATCGGCCTCGGCAACCTCGGACGGCATCTCGCCGCCAGCCTCGTCCGCGCCGGCCACCAGGTCACCGTCACCGACCTCGATCGCTCCGCTGCCGACGAACTGCTGACGGCGGGCGCCCAATGGGCCGACACGCCTGCTGCCATCGCGTCCGTCTGCGATGTCGTGTTCACCTGCCTCCCCTCGCCGCGGGCGGTCGACGCGGTGGTCGCCGGCGCCAACGGGTTGCTCGCCGGTGCCCGCGACGGCCTCGTGTGGATCGACAACAGCACCACCGATCAAGACGAGACGATGCGCCTCGCCGCGCTGTGCGCCGAACGCGGCGTCATCATGCTCGAGGCACCCGTCACCGGCGGGGTGCACAAAGCGGCAGCAGGCGAGATCACGGTGCTGGTGGGTGGCGATGAGTCCGTCTATCAGCGGATGGAGCCGCTGCTCGCGGCCATCGGCAGCCCGGTGCTCTACATGGGCGAACTGGGCAGCGCTGCCGTCATCAAGGTCATCACCAACATGCTCGCCTTCATCCACCTTGTCGCCGCAGGCGAGGCGCTGATGTTGGCCAAGCGAGGCGGACTCGACCTCACCAAGGCCTTTCACGCCATCCTCAACAGCTCGGGCAACAGCTTCGTGCACGAGACCGAGAGCCAGGTCATCCTCAACGGCAGCTACAACATCGGCTTCACGATGGACCTGGCGTGCAAAGACCTCGGTTTCGCCACCAAGTTCGGGCGTGAGTTCGGTGTTCCGCTCGACCTGGCAAGCATGACCGAGCAAACGTTCATCCGCGCTCGCCAGCAGTACGGCGGCGGTGCGTGGAGCAGCCAGGTGGTGAAGCTGCTGGAAGATGCGCTGGCCACCGACCTGCGCGCTCCCGGCTTCCCCGAGGTGCTGCAGTAGCGCGTCTCAGCCGTGGGCGACGGTGAGCACAATCTTGCCCACGTGGCGGCGCTCTGCGAACCGTTGTTGAGCGGCAACGATCTGATCGAGCGGGAAGGTCGCGTCGATCACGGGGGTGATGTCGCCGGTCTCGATGTGACGCACCAGTTCGGCGAAGACCCCGTCATCGAGCACGGTGGCCCCGAAGAGTGTCAGGTCGCGCAAGTACAGCGTGCGCAGATCAAGGTCGACCAACGGACCCGCCACCGCCCCCGACACGGCGTAGCGGCCCCCGGGGCGGAGCGCAGCGAGCAACGCCGGCCAAGCCGACCCACCCACCACGTCGATCGCCACGTCGTGCGAAGCAGGCGCGGGCGGGGCGTTGCGATCGATCACGGCTGCCGCCCCAAGTGCCCGCAGTGCATCGTGCTTCTCGGGCGATGCCACTGCGGTGACCTCGGCGCCCAACGCGATGGCCAACTGCACTGCCATGGAACCGACACCGCCGGAGGCCCCGGTGACGATGACCCGTTCGCCGACCTGCACGCCTGCTCGGCGAAGGAGGTTGAGAGCGGTCGAACCTGCGCACGGGAAGGCCGCGAGCTCATGGTCGGCCAGCGCGGAGTGCACCGCGTGCGCGTGCCGACTGGGGACGACGCAGAACTCCGCAAACGTTCCGTCGACCTCCGACCCGAGGAACCGGGCGGTATCGGGCGAGGCACCGGCGTCGCGCCAACACGGCTCGATGAGCACGCGCTCGCCGACCCGGCTTGCTTGAACGCCGTCGCCCACCTCGGTGATGACGCCGCAGCCGTCGATGCCTTGAATGCGGGGAAAGACGAACGAACCGGTCCACCCGCCTCCCTCGTACCAGCCTCGGCGCGTGTTGATGTCGGTGTTGTTCACCCCGGCGGCGCCGATGCGTACCAGCACCTCGCCGGCTCCAACCGGAGGTGCGGCCACGTCGTCACGCACCTCGAGCTGCTCGTAGCCGCCATGACCTTGCAGGAGAACGGCGCGCACGTTGGCCTCCTGCCTACTTGGCGTGGAAGAACGGTGCGTGTTCGGCGGGCAGGGGAGTGTTGCCGAGGATGAGATCGGCGGCCTTCTCGGCCATCATCATCACCGGGGCGTAGATGTTGCCGTTGGTGACGTAGCGCATGGCCGAGGCATCGCACACCCGTACCCCATCGACGCCCCACACCTTCATCGTGAGCGGGTCGACCACTCCGCCGTCGTCTTCGGCGCCGAGACGGGCCGTGCAGCTGGGGTGCAACGCTGTCTCGCCGTCCTTGCGTACCCAGTCGAGAATCTGCTCGTCGGTGTCGACCGCAGGCCCCGGGGAGATCTCGCCACCGTTGTAGGCCGCCATGCCCGGCTGCGCCAGGATGTGCCGAGCCGCACGGATGGCCTCCACCCACTCACGCCGGTCTTGGTCGGTGCTGAGGTAGTTGAACCGAATCGCTGGCTTGGCCGTGGGGTCGGCTGAGGTGATGCGCACCGAGCCACGTGCGTCGCTGTACATCGGGCCGATGTGCACCTGATAGCCGTGCCCACCGGCCGGGGCCGAACCGTCGTAGCGCACAGCGATGGGCAGGAAGTGGAACATCAGGTTGGGGTAGGTGACGTCGTCGTTGCTGCGGACGAACCCACCGCTCTCGAAGTGGTTGGATGCTCCCGGACCCTTGCGGAACAGCCACTGCAGGCCGATGAACGGCCGCCGCCACAGCTGCAGGTTGGGCTGCAGCGACACCGGCTGAGTGCACGAGTGCTGCACATACACCTCCAAGTGATCTTGCAGGTGTTCGCCGACGTTGGGGTTGTGGTGCACCACCGGAATGCCGAGACCGGCCAGATGATCGGCGTCGCCCACACCGCTGAGTTGCAGCAGTTGCGGGGTGTTGAAGGCGCCGCCGCACAGCACCACTTCGGCACCGTGCGCGGTGTGCACCTTGCCGCGGACGGCGTACTGCACACCGGTGGCGCGAGTGCCGTCGAAGTTGATGCGGTGCACCAAGGCGCGGGTGACCACTTTCAGGTTCGGGCGCTTCATCACGGGGTGGAGGTAGGCGCGCGCAGCGCTCAGGCGCCGCCCGCGATGCACGTTGCGATCGAACCGAGCAAAGCCCTCCTGCTGATACCCGTTGACGTCGGTGGTGAGTGGGTACCCCGCCTGCTGGCATGCAGTGAAGAAGGCGTCGATGAGGGGGTTCTGCGAGGCCCCTCGCAGAACCCCCTCATCGACG
>DMQJ01000266.1 GCA_003455715.1 Acidimicrobiaceae bacterium
GGTTTCTGGGGCTGATCCTTCTCACGCAGGCTTCTGGGGCTGATTCTTTGCGGAGAGCGAGCGAAACCGCGCGCCAGAATCGACGGCAGCGGCCCGGCTCAGGTGGCCGCGAAGAGGCTTGGGAAGCGGGCGATGACGGCGATGGCGTGCTGCAGTTCCCGCGCGTCGACGTACTCCCCGATGCGATGCGTGTTCTGTTCCACACCGGCGCCGATGCCGAACATCGCCGGATGACGAACCGCACCCGACACCACCCAGCGCTTCTCGGGCCCGACGTCGATCGACGTGTCGTCGAGCGCCACGGGATAGCCGACGCCGTCGGTGGAGAACACCCATGTGTCGACTCTCGGCTCGCGTCGCAACTGACCGCGGGTGGCGCCGCCGACTGGTTCATCGACCGCGGGCGACACGACACGGCGGTAGGCGTCGACAGCAGCCGTGATGGCGGGATGGTCGTCGGGCGTGATCCAACCCGGGTACACCTGGGGGTTGTCGACCGGGAAGCCCAGCCACGTGCGCTGCTGATACCGCGGCACCGCAATGTCGACGGTGAGGCCAGCGGAGCGGGCGGCCGCGACCGCGTCGAGCCCTTCGATTTCACCCAACGCTTGCTCAGGGGTTTCACCGACGGTGAGGCGACGGTCGAAGCGGAACGTGAACCGCTCGGGCACGGCGCAGTCGCTCGGCGTGTCGAGCACCGCCCAACTCGCGGTGCGCGTGCCTCGGCCCACCACCGGGTGATCGAGCATCCCCTCACCGCGAGCGTGACGCTCCGCAGCCTCGGCGAGGATCGCGCCGCCGTGCTCCAGCGGGTTGAGGCCTTGTGACGGCATGGAGCCGTGGCACGAGCGACCGGTGACCGTCACCTCAATCTGCATTCGCCCGCGCTGGCCGCGGTAGATGCCGAGCGCACCCTTCACCGAGTCGCCCGTACCTTCGGTGAGGATCACCACGTCGGGCACGAGGTCGGGCGCCGCGCCAGGCAGCACGTCGTGCACGAGGTGGCGCGGTCCACCACCGTCGTTGTCTTCCTCGGCGGCGGTGGCGTAGGCGCGCACGATGCAGCCGCGCAGCGCACCTTCCTCGCGCAGCTCCAGGAGGATCTTGGTGGCAACGACCTGCGACACCACGCCTGCCAGCTGATCGGCTGCACCGCGACCGAACACGAGGTGCTCCCACTCGGCTTCGTCGGGCACGTACCCGAGCTGAGCCTGCAAGGTGTCGGCAGCGAGCGGCACGCCGTCGATGCGGCCGTCGTACGGGTCGACCGCACCGCCAAGCTTGTCGTGCCACTGACCGCGCAGTGCCTGCACGGTGTCGCTGTGGCCGTCGAGGTAGATCACCTTCTTGTGCTCAGGTGCGATCTCGTCGTACGGGTCGGTGACCGTCCACACCAGGTTGCCGTAGGCATCGAAGCCCACGTCGTCGGCATGTTCCACGGCTGCCACGTCGATGATGGTGTCGCGCAGAAACCGCAGCCGATGGCCCTCATGGTTGGACAGGCCGCTCAACGGGTCGCCACCGTCGTCCGGGGAACGGTCGACATCGTCGGCAGGAATGCGGATGGCCTCCTTGAGGATCTGCACGGCGAGCGGTCGATAGCGCCCGGCCATTTCGGCGACACGTGTGTCGAGGTCGGTCATCGGGCACCTCCCGCTCGGTCGGCGAGTTCGGCGAGTTGTTGGCCGAGGTGCGGCACCTTGGCCACGGCGAGCATCGCCATGATCACGTACACCTTCTTGTTGGCTTCACGTGCGACCGCCACCTTGAAGCGATCCATCACACCTGGCGTCACCTCGGCGCCAATGTCGGCGGGCAGGCAGTGGAGGTACATCGCGTCGTTGGTGAGGCCCAAGCGCCGCTCGTCGCAGATCCAGTCGCGGTGCGCCGCGTTGGTGGCCAGCGCACGGCGTTCGATGTCTGCCATCGCCGCTTTGTCGCCCGCCATGTTGGCGGCCACTCGCTCGGTCATCAATGCCAACGGGCCCCAGCTCTTCGGATACACCGCGTCGGCACCGACGAAGGCGTCGTCCATGTCGTGGGTGACCCGGAACGATCCGCCGCTCGCCGCCGCACCCTCGGCTGCCCACGCCATCGGCTCAGGCAGCAGGTCGTACCCCTCGGGGTGAGCCAGGGTGACATGTGCGCCGAACCGCGTCAGCAGGCTCACGACACCCTGGGGCACGCTGAGTGGCTTGGCGTAACTCGGTGAGTACGCCCAACTCATGGCGATGCGCTTGCCGGCCACGGCGTCGGGGCCTCCGAAGTGCTCGCGCAGCCACAGGAGGTCGGCAAGCGACTGGGTGGGATGGTCGATGTCGCACTGCAGGTTCACCACCGGCACCACGCGCTCGTCGTCGGTCGCGGCGAGATAGTCGCTGATGCCACGCAACACATCGCGCATGAAGGCGTTGCCCTCGCCGAGGATGAGATCGTGGCGCACCCCGAGGGCGTGGGCGTTCATGCCGAGCATCGCCCCTGTCTCTTCGGCCGTCTCGCCATGCGACACCTGGGTGCTGCTGCCATCGACGATGACCGGTTGCATCCCCAGCCGAGCTGCCGCCCCGGCCCAGGCACTCTTGGTGCGGGTGGAGTTGTCGAAGAACATCGCGTAGGCGAGTTCGTGCTGCAAGAACGGTGTGCGCACGCCGACACGGTCGAGACGCTCAAGCTCGGCGGCAACGGCGAGCAGGGTGGAGAGGTCGGCCGTGGACCACTCGTGGGTGGTCAACAGGCTGCGCCCGAAGAGGGCATCGGTGTCCATGATTCGAGTGTGCGCCCGCGGGCGGTGCCGGGTCATGGGCCGCAAGTCCCCGTCCCCACCGCCAGTCGACCCAACCCCAGACCCGAGTGAGCTGCCACCGACCCGAGTGCACAGCTCCAACCGAGTGCACACTCGCCTCCCGGGGGGCGAGTGTGCACTCGGTTGC